>NZ_JBYSZM010000057.1:0-26790 GCF_058787155.1 Sphingobium sp. FW305-3-2-15-F-TSA7
GCGCCAGCGACTGGCGCTGGTCGAGCGTTCACGCTCAACTCGGCCAGGATGATGGAATCACAGAGACATTACCGATCTGCGAACGCTTTCCCGACTTCGCCGCCCTGCTTGCCGCCGGCGAGGACGAAGCCATGTCGATGCGCCTGCGCCGCGCAGAAACCATCGGACGACCGATCGGCGACGCGGCGTTCCTCAGGCGCCTTGAGGTCGAAAACGGACGCAGCTTCATCCCTGCAAAGCGCGGGCCGAAGCCGCGTGGGAATTAAGTGCACTGTCACCGTAATTCCAGTTTCGTCATCCGCGGGATTGGCTGGTGCGGCTTTGGGGGCGGGGGCGTCAAGTGGTGGTGAGGGTGATATTGTCGTTACTGGTCCTCCTAAATCTGTTAGGGATCAAGCAAATCTATATGCAACTGCAATGTCCAACGAGAGGATGATCCTGTACTGGATGCTGATAGCGCGATCGGGGTTCTCGTTTGAGAAAACGATTGAGAAGTTTGGAATGTCTAAGTTAAACTCAGCTTTTATGGGGCCTTTGGTTGGAGCAGCTTTAGAGAACAGGATTGAGAATTTTATGAAGAATACATTCTACGCCGAAGCCCTTGCCTACAATCGCCTTGGACTCAAGATACCCAATCCGACTCCGATGCAAAATACTCCCTGGGGCCGTGTACGAAGCTTTCCATATGGCGACTAGGCTATGCAAATGGAGACAGACATGCTGAGTAGCCGCGATTTGAAGTATGGCACGTTATTTGCGTTGACCGCAGTAACAATCTACCTTGTTGTGTCGTATTTATTTTTTAGCTTCCATGTATCTAGCTTTGTACTTGTTTCAGTTTTGTTATTTTACTTCTCGGCGGGCATGGCTCGAGCACGCCGAACGAAGAACGATAACGAAGAAATTTAGAGAATTCTGGAGATATGGCGTAATTGAGGTAGTCGTCGTCCTGTTTTGGTGCGGATTCGCCTCTCGGCGCTCCAGGGAATTACGGTGACGAATTACGGTGACCTGGGACGGCGGCTTCTATGTGACGTATGACAATGACGTGGCCGGTAACGTGACCGCGATCCGGGAGAATGGCGCCGCATCGGGCATTGGCGTGCTGGCGACTTTTTCATACGACAATCTTGGTCGCCGCACCGGCATCGCGCGAGGCAATGGGACAAGCACCAGCTACACCTTCGATCCCGTATCGCGGTTGTCTTCGCTGGCACAGGACTTCATTACGGTGACACGTGCAAAAACCCCTTAACTCTTGACGGCCGCCTCGATCGCTGACACTCTCCCGCCATGGCTCGCCTTCCACGCATCGTCCTTCCCGGCATCCCGCACCATGTGACGCAGCGCGGTAACCGGCGCGAGACGACCTTCTTCGAGGACGGTGACTATGCGCTCTACCTCGATCTCCTGGCCGATGCGGCGGGGCGGTCGGGGGTGGAGATCTGGTCCTACTGCCTGATGCCTAATCATGTGCACCTGATTGCGGTGCCCTCGGACGAGGACGGGCTGCGCCGCACCTTCCGCCATGTCCATCGGCATTATACCGGCTACATCAATGCGCGCCTGCGCGTGACGGGGCATTTATGGCAGGGGCGGTTCTCTTCGGTCGCGATGGACGAACCACATCTCATTCACGCCTTGCGCTACGTCGCCCTCAATCCGGTGCGGGCACGCCTTGTCTCAAGCGCCGAGCAATGGCGTTGGTCGAGTGTTCGAGCGCATCTGGATGGCGCCGATGATCATGTCGTTCGTGTGGCCCCGGCGCTGGAGCGCGTCGGCGATTTCGCGGCCTTTCTGGGTGAACCGTTCGACCAGGCCATGAGCTATGCCGCGCTCCGCAAGGCCGAGAGCATCGGCCGACCGGTTGGCTCGGCCGAATGGCTGCAGGATATGGAGGCAAATACGGGACTGGCTCTCAAACCCAAAAAGCGTGGACCGAAGCCGCGCATTTAGGGGTTACTGCACGTGTCACCGAGACAAACCGCGTGATGATTAAGCGCACTGTCACCGTTACTCCCCAACAGAGGTAGCCATGATCGAAGCTGCGGTAGTTCTGCTGTTCGTATACCTATCTGCTCGACTACAAGAATGGCGGACAGGTTATCGTCCTCCCAATGATGATGACCTATTGCTCATCAGGGACGCTACGCCGTTGAAGCTCTTCATAGTGAGGAATAACCGAATTCTTCGACTGTTGTCTCTTCTGGCCTTGTCACTCTCCGTATACGTCCTCGCGTTCTCTGGGGCGGATGTGGCCTTGAAGGCTTTGTGCGTGGGGCTGATAGTTCTGGCATTGGCGGGATATGGGAGCGCTGTCTCGTGGCTCTTCTTTGCCAATGATCGCGGTCGAAAGTAGTGGCGCAGCGGCTCTGTCGCTTCCTTCTCATACGGTCCTGCTGATTGGAGGCGATGGTCGCGGTGTCGCAAAGCCGACGGCCCCGCAAAATGGAGATGGTCCGTGCAAATCCTCCCCCCTGTCGAGCGCGCGCTGGACCAGAGGCAGGCGCAGCAGCACGACGCCAAGCCAGCTTTGGCGGCGACGATGATGCTATATGCTCAACGCCTATGGCTGGGATGTCTCCAGCAGCAACGCCTTCACCTATCTTTCGACTCAGATGGATCAAACTCTAGGACCGCGCGGCATATTCCGCGACCAGCCCCTCATAGGCCTCCATCGGCGGGAAGCTTTCATAGCTGTGGACCGCGCCGGTTTCCGCCCAGGGCAGTTTCTCGCTCGTGAAGGTCTCGATGAAGGGGCTGACCCAGCTGGTGTCGGCCAGCATGGTCGGGCGGATGTTGACGAACCAGTCCATGCCCTCGGGCCTGGTGAACAGCCAGCTCATGCAATGGCCACAGAAGTGATGTGCGCTGGGGCCGTGGATGCCGCCGATCACCGTCTCGCCGCGCGTGACGGAGAATGCGGCGCTGGGGATCGCGGCGGACAGCGAATAGGCGCTGGAACTCATCCGCTGGCAGCCAGTGCAATGACAGGCCATGGTCAGCAGCGGCGGCGCGCTGATCGTGAAAGCCACCGCGCCGCAGCGGCATTCCCCCTCGATCGGCAGCGTCGGTTTGCTCATGGCAGTCTCCCTGATCCTAGCGCCGGGACTCGCCCCCGCACCGCGCGATCCGGTTAGCCCATTCTGGCGGTGGGGACGAGAGATTCGCGGCTCGACTCACCCTTCCCGCATTGTCATTCCCGCATAGGCGCGCTGCTGTCCGGGATCTTCGTTTGGCGAGCGTTTGGCGAGCGTTACGCGAGCTCAGCCCCCCCCTCGATCGTCATTGCGAGGAGCGTAGCCACGAAGCAATCCAGCGGTTGATGCATCACTGGATTGCCGCGCTTCGCTCGCAATGACGGTGGAGAGGGCGGTGGGGACGAGAGATTCGCCCTTGCATCGTCATTCCCGCCTTCGCGGGAATGACAAAAAATAGGCTGAAAGGCTCAGCGGCAGCGGATGTCGCTATTCTGTTCGACCGAGCGGCCGAGCAGTGCACCGAGCGCGCCGCCGATCAGCGTTCCGCCCGTCCGGCGGCGGCCGCCATCGACGACGTTGCCGAGCAGGCCGCCCGCGGCCGCGCCGACGATCAGGCCGGTCGTGCCGTCGGTGCGCTTGCAATAATAGCGTCCGTCAGACCCGCGATAGACTTCGTCGTTCGAACTCAGCCGCCGTTCGGTATAGCGCGGATCGTCGCGATAATGGCGCGAGGCGTCGTAATCGGTAGCGTAGCGATCGTCGTCGTAGCGCGAACCGCCACGATAGCCGCTGCGATCGCGGTCGCGCGCTTCGTAATAATATTCGCGTTCGCGCTGATAACGATCCGATTCAGCCTGATAGCGCGCCTGCGCGGCATCCCAGCGTTCCTGATCGGCGCGGGATTGCGCCAGTGCGGGGGCGGCGATGCCGGCGGCCAGCGTTGCGGCGAGAATGATGAAACTGGTCTTCACGGTCTGTCTCCAATCCGGACGGATAGCGTTCCGAAGGTCCGCATGGTTCCGTCCCGACGGCTGAACCGGCGTTGAACCGCGGCCGATACGCGTGCGCCGAAGCGCCACGGCGCGACATATGCGCGCCGCATCGCCCGATACAAAAAGGCCCGCCCCTGCCTGGGCAGGGACGGGCAAATTGCGGGCGATGCTGGGAACCATCGCACCATGAACGGAGATCAGGCCGCGATCGGCAGAATCTCCGTATCCGTATTCCGGGCTGGCGCACGTGGTGCAGCCAGCATCGCGGGCGCCGCGACATCGCCGCTCGCATCGGCCTGCGCCGCGGTCCGGCGCGCGGTGGGGAAGAGCCAGCGCGACAGCGCGATGGCGACGCCGGCGGCGGCATAGGAGCTCAGGATAAGGACGGGATTCCAGAGCAGCAGCACGGCAAGCGTGATGCGCAGAAAGAGCGGATTGAAGCCGAAATCCTCGCCGAGCGCTTCGCAGACACCGAACATCGTGTCGTTGCGGGCGAAGAGGGACTGGGGTGCGCTTTCCATCGACTGACTCCATTGTCGGGCGGGAGGAACGATCCAGCCCCGTTGCCAGTCCCTCAGCACAGACCGTGCCAGAATCGCGAAAACCAGGTTTTTCGGCACTTCGCGCCGATAAAAGCGCAGGCACCAGCTTTCGAATGAAAGATGAATCGCCAATAGTTGGGAAATATCACCACTTCGACGTGGGATGGGCGACCATGTTCATTGTCAGCAGCGATTGCATGGGAGGACGATCGAGCTGTATTGCGCCACCATCATGACCAACGATGTCCGCGTTTCGAAGATGCTCTCGCTGTGGCTGCGGCACAAGCCGGAGGCCGCCGATCTCACACTCGATCCGCAGGGTTGGACCGAGGTCGACGCCGTCCTGCGCGCGCTGGACAGCGCCGGTGCCGGCTGCGACTGGCAGCGCCTGCTGACGATCATCGAGGAGAGCGACAAGCAACGCTTCGAACTGTCGGCGGACGCCGCGCAAATCCGGGCGCGGCAGGGCCATTCGGTGAGCGTGGAGCTCGACTGGCCGGAAACCACGCCACCAGATTTTCTGTATCACGGCACGGTCGAGCGCACTCTTCCGGCGATCCTCGCCGAAGGCCTGAAGCCGATGCGCCGCCACCATGTCCACCTCTCACCCGATATCGAGACGGCGCGGCGCGTCGGAGCGCGACGTGGGGCGCCGGTCATTCTCGCCATCCAGGCAGCAGCGCTGCATGCCACGGGGCAGCCCTTTCTGCTGACATCCAACCAGGTCTGGCTGACCGCGAGCGTGCCACCCCAATATATCGAGACACTCACCGGCTGAGCCGGCACTGCGACGCTCTACAGCCGCGGCATCATCGCCGCATCGCGCATGCCGCGCCACACCCGCAGCGCCTGCACGGTTTCCGCGACATCATGGACGCGCAGCATCTGCGCGCCGAGATCGGCGCCGCGCAGCGCCAGCGCGATCGATCCGGCGAGGCGCTTGTCCGCCGGGGCCTCGCCCGACAGCGCGCCGATCATGCGCTTGCGGCTGACGCCGAGCATCAGCGGGCAGCCCAGCCCCTGGAACAGCGCGAGCGCGTTGATGAGTTGCAGGTTGATCTGAACGGTCTTGCCGAAACCGATGCCCGGATCGACCAGGATCCTCTCGCGCGCCACGCCGCCGGCGACGACGGCATCGATCCGCGCTTCAAGCCAGTCGTAGATCTCGATCACCGCGTCGGCATAGCGATGTTCGCCATGGCCGCCGCCCTTGGGATCGGGCGAATGCATCAGCACCACCGGGCAGCCGGCCTTCGCCACCACTTCCAGCGCGCGATCGTCCCAGAGCAGAGCCGCGACGTCGTTGACCATATGCGCGCCGGCCTCGATCGCGGCCTCCATCACCGCGGCCTTGCGCGTGTCGATCGAGACCGCAGTGCCGGCAAGCGAGAGCCGTTCGATTGCGGGTACGACGCGTGCGATCTCGTCCCCTTCCCACACCGCGTCCGCACCGGGGCGCGTGGATTCGCCGCCGACATCGATCAGCGCGGCGCCGGCGGCCGCCATCGCAACCCCCGCGCCGGCGGCACCCGCCGGATCGTCGACATGCGCCCCGCCGTCGGAGAAGCTGTCGGGCGTCATGTTGAGGATGCCCGCCACTTGCGGCTGGTCGAAACGGATCACCCGCTCACCCAGCGACAGCGGCGCACGCGGCGCCGTCAGCCGCGCGCGGAATGCCGTGGCATTTTCAGCCAGTGCGCCGGGCAGCGCCGCGATCGCGTCGGCGATTCCGGCGACGGGCAATTGCGTTTCGAAAACGCGGAAACCACCCTCGACCACGATCAGCTCATAGGCCGCAAACCAGCTCAGCCCGCCCGCCAGCCGATCGACCCGTCCGTCGAGCCCGACGGGGCTGTCGACGAACTGGATCGGACGCAGATATGATTTCGCGCCGCTCCCCAATCTGGGGAGCCCGGCGATCGTCACGGCTGCGTGGCCAACAGGTAAGTCTGGCGCAGCGTGTCGATCGGCTTCAGCCCGTCGCCATCCTGATAATGCCAGAAGGTCCAGCCGTTGCATGAGGGCGCGCCCTGGAGCGTCGCGCCGAGCTTATGGATCGATCCGCTCTCACCGCCGGACTCAAGCGATCCGTCGACACGCACCTTCGCCTCCCAGCGACGGCGCAGATCGGTGAGCACGGTACCCGGCTTGAGCATGCCGTTTTCGACCAGCAGGCCGAACGCGACCTTGGGCTGTCCGCGCGGCGACTGCATCGTCACCACCGCGGATTCGTCGAGCGGCAGGGCCGCCGCGATCCGCTCCTGCGCGGCCTCGATATACAGGCCCTCACGATCGATGCCGATCCAGCGCCGGCCGAGCCGCTTGGCGACGGCACCGGTGGTGCCGGTACCGAAAAAGGGATCGAGCACGACATCGCCCGGCTTGGTGCAGGCCAGCAGGATCCGGTAAAGCAGCGCCTCCGGCTTCTGCGTCGGATGGACCTTGGTGCCGCCTTTCTTCAGCCGCTCCTGACCGCCACAGATCGGGAATTCCCAATCGGAGCGCATCTGCAGTTCGTCGTTCAGCGTCTTCATCGCGCGATAGTTGAAGGTGTAGCGCGCCTTTTCGCCCTTCGACGCCCAGATCAGCGTCTCATGCGCGTTGGTGAAGCGCGTGCCCTTGAAATTGGGCATCGGGTTCGACTTGCGCCAGATGATGTCGTTGAGGATCCAATAGCCCGCATCCTGCACGGCGGTGCCGACGCGGAAGATATTGTGATAGCTGCCGATCACCCAGAGCGTGCCGTCGTCCTTCAGAATGCGGCGCGCTTCCTTCAGCCAGGCGCGGGTGAACCCGTCATAGGCGGCGAAGGTGTCGAACTTGTCCCAATCGTCGTCGACCGCATCGACCTGACTGCCGTCGGGGCGATACAGGTCGCCGCCGAGCTGGAGATTGTACGGCGGATCCGCGAAGATCATGTCCACCGACTTGTCGGGCAGGCCGCGCATATGCTCGACACAATCGCCCTTCAGGATCCGATCCAGCGGCAGCTCCACAGCTGCCACATTGTGCCTGATCCGTTCGATAACCCCCATGAAAACCCCGCTTGAATTGTTCGAGCGGCGGACCCTGAGTCTTCACGAGTCCGCCGTCAAGCAAAGGTTGGTTAACAAATTCTTTCAAGAGCGGATCAAGGGTGGAGAACGAAACGAGTCCCCCACAGCATCTAGGTTTCACGCGAAGGGCGCGACTCAAGCGCTTGTGGTGTGACAAAAAAGACTCAAAGCGTCATCGAAAGCTGAGAAATCGGTGCGAAGGACCGGCGATGGAGCGGCGTGGGTCCCAATCGGCGCAATGCATCGAGATGCTGGGGGGCGCCATAGCCCTTGTTCGATGCCCAGCCATAGCCGGGAAAGCGCGCATCGGCCTCCACCATCATGCGGTCGCGCGTCACCTTGGCGATGATCGACGCAGCCGAGATGCTCGGCTCGAGCGCGTCGCCGCCGACAATCGCCCGCGACCGGTAACGCCATTTGGGACAACGATTGCCGTCGACCAATATCTCGACCGGTTCCCCCCCCAGCGCGACGCAAAGCTGGTCGGCGGCGCGCGTCATCGCGAGCATCGTCGCCCAGAGGATGTTGATCTCGTCGATTTCCTCGACGGTCGCGATGCCGACGCCGACGACGCAGCGTTCGGAAATCGTCGCGAACAGCGCCTCGCGACGCAGGGCAGTCAGCTTCTTGCTGTCGTCCACGCCCGGCACGCCATCGGGGCACAAGATGACGGCGGCGGCCACCACCGGCCCGGCCAGAGGGCCCCGCCCCGCTTCGTCGACTCCCGCGATCATGGATCGAGCCTTACCGCGTGGTGGCCCATCGGGCCATGCCCCGCGCCGAGCCCCGGCGCCGCCCGCAGCGCCGCCCGGACGAACCGGCGCGCGCGGGCGATCGCGGGCTCCAGCGCAAGCCCCTGCGCCAGTCCGGTCGCGATCGCGCTGGCGAGCGTGCATCCGGTACCGTGGCTATGCCGCGTTTCGATGCGCGGATCGCTCCAGCGCGCAATCTCTCCATCCGCACCGAGCAGCCGATCGACCACGACATCGCCGGGCAGGTCGCCGCCCTTGGCAAGCACCGCGACCGCAAAATCGCGCGCGATGCGGTCGCCGCCCAGTGCGGCCAGCTCGGGCGCATTGGGCGTGACCAGTGTCGCAATCCGCATCAGCCGGCCGAACGCCGCGATCGTCGCGTCATCCGCCAGCACCGATCCGCTGGTCGCGATCATCACCGGATCGAAGACGATGGGCACGCCCGCCAGCCGTTCGAGACGCTCGGCCACTGCCGCCGCCGTCTCGGCCGACCCGATCATGCCGATCTTGACCGCATCGACGCCGATATCGTCGATCACCGCGTCCATCTGAGCGATCACCATCTCCGCGGGCACGGGATGGACGCCGGTGACGCCCAGCGTGTTCTGCGCGGTGATCGCGGTGATCGCCGTCATCGCATGGGCACCCAGCATCGTGACGGTCTTGATATCCGCCTGGATACCCGCACCACCGCCCGAATCCGAACCCGCAATGATCAGGATACGCGCGGTCACGCCTTGTGCTTCCGCTCCGTCGAGGCCGGATATTTCTCCAGCAGATGCGCGGCGCGCGTCGGGCGCGGCTGCAAGTCGCCACCACAATTGGGGCAGCGGCCACCGAGCGGCCCGGTGACGCAATCGGTGCAGAAAGTGCATTCGAACGAGCAGATATGCGCGTCGCCCGCATTGGGCGGCAGATCGCGACCGCAACGTTCGCAATCGGGGCGCATCGCGAGCATCAGGCGGCGGCCGTCTTCACCGCGTCGCAGATGCGATCCACCACCGCCTCCACCTGAGCGGCGTCATCACCCTCCGCCATGACGCGGATGACGGGTTCGGTGCCCGACGGGCGAATGACCAGCCGGCCCTTGCCCTCAAGCTCCGCCTCCGCGCCCGCGATCACCGCCTGGACGTTGGCATCCTCGAGCGGTTTGCCGCCCGCGAAACGCACATTCTTAAGCAATTGCGGCACGGGTTCGAACAGGCGCAGCAATTCACTGGCCGGTTTTCCCGATTCGACCAGTTCGGCGAGGATCTGCAGCGCCGCGACCAGGCCGTCGCCGGTGGTGGCATAGTCGCTCAGGATGATGTGGCCGGACTGCTCGCCGCCGACATTGAAACCCGCCGCACGCATCCGTTCGAGCACATGGCGGTCGCCCACCTTGGTCCGCTCCAGCGTCAGTCCCTGTGCATTCAGATAACGCTCCAGCCCGAGATTGGACATCACGGTGGCGACGACACCGTCGCCGGTCAGCTTGCCGGCGCGCGCGAAGCTGGTGCCGATCAGCGCCATCAACTGGTCGCCGTCGATGATCGTCCCCGCTTCGTCGACGACGATCAGCCGGTCAGCGTCGCCATCGAGCGCGATGCCGATATCCGCGCCCGACGCCACCACCGCTTCCTGCAGCGTATGCGGCGCGGTCGACCCGCAATTGTGATTGATGTTGAGCCCGTTGGGTTCCACCCCGATCGCGATCAATTCCGCGCCCAGTTCCCACAAGGCGGAGGGGGCGACCGCATAGGCGGCGCCATTGGCGCAATCGACGACGATCTTGAGCCCGTCGAGCCGCAGATGATCGGGAAAGGTCGATTTGGCGAAATGGATATAGCGGCCGCGCGCATCCTCGACGCGGCGGGCGCGGCCGATTTCGGCGGAAGGGGCAAGCCGCGCGGGCGCCTCGATCAGCGCCTCGATCGCCGCTTCATCTTCATCGGACAGCTTGTAGCCATCGGGGCCGAACAGCTTGATCCCGTTGTCGGCAAAGGGATTGTGGCTGGCGGAGATCATCACGCCCAGATCGGCGCGCATGGACCGAACGAGCATCGCCACCGCCGGCGTCGGCATCGGCCCAACCTGCACCACGTCCATGCCAACGCTGGTGAAGCCCGCGACCAGCGCCGATTCCATCATATAGCCGGAAACGCGCGTATCCTTGCCGATGACGACGCGGTGCTTATGGTCGCCGCGCAGGAAATGCGCGCCCGCGGCCATGCCGACCTTCATCGCGATCTCCGCGGTCAGCGGCCATTCGTTGGTCCGTCCGCGAATGCCGTCGGTGCCGAAGAATCTGCGAGTCACTGGCCTGGCTTCCCTATACGCGATTCGAACGTGAGTTGTCCGGGTAGCTTCCGCACGGCGCTAACGCCAGAGGCCGACCGCCATGCCGCCCAGCGGGCCATGCGCCCAGGTCGCAACCAGCCAGAGCAGGACACCGCCGGCGACCACCGGCCAGCGCGGCCACATCGCGCCCAGCGCCGACCGGCCGGCAAAGGGGACAAAAGCGGTCCGCGCCACCCAGCCGCGCCAGTTCGCGCCCATCAGCCTGGCTTTCTTCACATCCTGTCCCGCCGCACCGCCCAGAGCGAGAATGAGGATCGCGGCGGTCAGCACGAGATTGGCGGGCGTCGACCACATCCAGCCATGGATCAGCGCCCATAATGCGAAGGACCACATCATCGGGTGCCGCGTGATCGCGAATACTCCGCGCGGTGCCCAGTCGGTCACCCTGGCCTCGGGCATCGCAGGATTGCCGACCAGCGATCCGGCGAACAGGATCGCGGCGAACAGCATCACCAGCGATGCGAGCACCCACCCCCAGCCGGGCGGCGCCCAGAGCGGCGCCTCTGGCGGAACCGCGCGATAGGCGATCACCATCCAGGCGAAACAGGCGAGCGCGACCAGCGAATAGAGCCCCATGAATGGCCGTGCGCCCAGCCGCGCGACCAGCGATGCACGCAACGGATGCGAGAGCAGGAAATGGCTTCCCACAAACGCGACGCACGCGGCGATCAGGGAAGCCATCGGGGTCATGCGGGCCGGCCGTTCACGACAGCCCCTCCCCCGACACGGGAGAGAGTCCGTCGCAGCAAGAGGGCCGATAGTGGATCACCGCTCATAAGCCTTGGGAAGCGGCCCTTCCGTCGGCGTCCTGTAGCGATCCCTGAGCTTGGTCTGGCGCGTCTCCATCGGCTGTTCGACACCGTCGATCCAGACGCGCTCGGGCGCGCTCGACAGTTCGAGCGGGTCGCCGTTCCACAGCACGACATCGCCGCGACGGCCGGCGCGCAGCGATCCGATCTCGCTGCCCATGCCGACCGCTTCGGCCGGCGCGGAGGTGATCGTGGCGAAGGCTGCGCCCCAATCCAGCCCGGCGGCACCCGGCACTTTGCCGAGCGCGACGAGATTGCCCGCATATTGGGTCGACCGGAATGCCATGCGCGATTCATCGTCGCCGATCATGCCCATCGAGACCTTCACGCCCGCCGCCTTCATCCGGCCGATATTGGACTGGGTGGCGGCAAGGGTCTCGAAGCTGTCGGGCAGATCGTTCAATGCGGAGGCGATGACGGGCACGCCCGCCGCCGCGATCTCGCGCGCGACGGTCCAGCCCTCGACGACGCCGACCAGCACCAGCTTCAACGCCGGGAATTCGCGGCGGAGGCCCAGTACGGCGAGGATGTCGCTGCCGCGCTCGACATGGACGAGCAGCGGCATCGTGCCGTTGACGACCGCCACCAGCGCCGCCGCGTCGGCACGCGGCAGGATCGCGTCCTTGCTGTTGCCGTCATAGCCCGCCGGATTGCGCGCATAGGCCTGTGCAGCCTGGAGCGACGAGCGGAACTGGAGGAAAGCCGCGGGACGGCTGCCGCCCGCTTCGCGCGCGCCGGTTTCGCCGAACTCGACGAACTGGAAGGCCTGCGATTTCGTCACCGCATTCATATCCGCGCCCAGGTCGATCACCGCGCCCTGCCCTGCGAACATCGTGGCGCCCGTCCCCGGCGAGACGACCGCGCGGGTCACGCCCTCGACCCGGTTGATCGCGATCGGCGTTGCGCGCGGATTGACCGCCGGCGTGATGTCGATCGCGGCGGACCAGATGCTGCTGCTGGCGGCGACATCGCTGGTCTGGCTGACGCCATCGACCTCGACAATGCCCATCCGCGTGAAGCCCGCGACGATGCCGGGCGTCACCCATTTGCCGGTGGCGTCGATCACCTGTGCGCCGGCAGGGACCGCGACATTGGCGCCGGCCGCGACGACGCGGCCATTGGCGACGATCACCGTGCCGCGCTCGATCGGCGCGGTGCCGTCACCGATCGCGACGGTTCCGCCGGTGATCGCCATGGTCTGCGCCGCCACTGGGGTGGCGATCAGTGCGGCCAGAACGCCAACCACCGTTCGTGTCGAGCGAAGTCGAGACACTTTGGAGCTCGCACCAGCGTCCCTCGACTTCGCTCGGGACAAACGGAGCTGGAGTGGGAGAGTGAACCTGTTCATTTCACGTCTCCTTCGCCGATCTGGCCCAGTTCGAAATCGCTCACCGGTCGCCGTTTCGGATCACTCGCATCGTACATCAGCGCACCGTCGATCCAGATCCGATCGGGCCGGGTATAGACGCTGAACGGATTGCCGTTCCACAGCACGACATCGGCATTCTTGCCCTGCTTCAGGCTACCGGTGACGTCGCCGATCCCCATGGCCTTCGCCGGATTCCAGCTCAACCAGGTCCAGGCCACTTCGTCGGAGATCTGGATGCCCATGCGCCGGCCGTCGGCGAGCGCCTTGGCCGCTTCCTGGTTCAGGCGCTGGATACCGTTGGCGTCGTCCGAATGGACGATCGTGCACGCGCCGGCATTATGGACCAGCGGGATATTCTCCTTGATGGCGTCGTAGGATTCCATCTTGAACCCGTACCAGTCGGCCCACATCGCGGCGCAAATGCCGTTTTCGCGCAGCAGGTCGGCGATCTTGTAGGCCTCCACCGCATGGTGGAAGGTCGAAACCTTATAACCGAATTCCTTCGACATATCGATGACGAACGCCATCTCGTCGGCGCGATAGCAATGGTTGTGGACCAGGATCTTGCCGTCGAGCACATCGGCCAGCGTGTCCATCGACGGATCGCGCGGCTGTGCCTCGCCCTTGTCGCGCTTGCGCTTATATTCCGCCGCCCGCATCCAGGTGTGGCGGTTGACCGCCATATTGCCCATCCGGGTGGAGGGCAGCTGGTTGCGGCTGCCATAGACGCGCTTGGGATTCTCGCCGCAGGCCATCTTCAGGCCCTGCGGCGCGCCGGGGAATTTCATCTGCTGGACGGTGCGGCCCGGCACATTCTTGAGCACGACCGAGCGGCCGCCGAACAGGTTCGCCGATCCCGGCAGAATCTGAAGCGCGGTGACGCCGCCATTGGCGAGCGCGCGGCTGAAGCCGGGATCCTGCGGCCAGACGCTGTGTTCGGCCCAGACCTGTGGCGTGACCGCGCTGGTCGCCTCATTGCCGTCCGAATTGGCCTGCACGCCCGGCGAGGGATAGTCGCCGAGATGGCTGTGGATATCGATGATGCCCGGGGTCACCCATTTGCCGCGACCGTCGATCACCATCACATCGGCCGGGATCGGCGTGTCCGGCCCGCCGATCGACGTCACCTTGCCGCCCGACAGGAAGACGGTGCCATTCTCGATCCGGCCACCCTCGCCATCGAATATGGTCGCGCCGCGGATGACGGTGGCGGCGCCCGGATAGGCTTTGTAGGTCGACGGATAGGGATCGGCGACCGGCTTTGCCGACGCCGCGGCTGGCGCAGACCGATCGCTCACGGGCTTGTCGCTCGCGGTTGCTGGCGGCTCGGACGCCCCACAGGCCGCGAGCAGGATCGTCGCAGAAAGAACATTCAGTCGTTTATTGAACACCATGCATCCATTTCTTGATGAGGGGTGACAGGATAAGGAGGAAGATGCCGATACCGGCGGACCAGAGGCCGATCATCCAGAACACGCCGACATAGGTGTCGAGGCTGACCTTGAGATTGGTCACCTGACCACCGACCGTGTCGACGCTGGCGACCTGTGCGACGATGCCGGCGACATATTGCGCGACCGAGATCGACAGGAACCAGACGCCCATCATCAGCCCGACGACCCGCGCGATCGACAGCTTGGTGATCATCGACAGGCCGACCGGAGAGATGCACAGTTCCGCGATCGAATGGATGAGATAGAGACCCGCGAGCCACCAGATTCCCACCTGGAATCCATCATCGGCAAAGCTCGTGCCCCATACCAGCAGCAGGAAGCCGGCGCCGACGCCCATCAGCGCCACCCCGAACTTCACCGGAATGCTCGGCTCGATCCCGCGCGCGGCGAGCTGGGTCCAGAGGATGCCCAGCACCGGCGCGAAAATGACGATGAAGAGCGGATTGAAGAACTGGGTCTGCGGCGCCGAGATGCTGAACAGGCCGAACACGCTGAGATCGGTGTTGCGATCGGCAAACAGGGTCAGCGACGAGCCGGCCTGTTCGAACAGGGTCCAGAACACCACGTTGAACACGATGAGGATCATCGCGACGAACATCATCTGGAATTCGGCCTTGCTGCCCTTGAGCCATGACCAGATCAGGATGCCGGGCACCGCGATCAGGAAGGTGCCGAACAGCAATTTGCCCATCAGCGGCAGTGAAAGGACATAGCCGACAATGCCTGCTCCCGGCTCCGGCGCGGACGCGGCCATCAGGTTGGTGAAGAGGAAATAGAAGAGCGGCACAACCAGGATCGCGCAGGCATAGATCGTCAGCGAACGATCCTTCACGCCCGCCGGCGGTTCGCCATAGCCGGCGAGCCGGCCGCCATCGAACTGCATGAGCATCCACGAACAGAACATGCCCGCCGCCGCCAGCCCGAAGCCCGCCCACCAGCCGAACGCGACCGCGAGGAACGGACATAGGAGCTGCGAGAAGAGCGAGCCGAGATTGATCCCCATATAGAAGATGGTGAAGCCCGCGTCGCGCCGGCGATCCCCCTTCTCGTAAAGCTCGCCGACCATGGTGGAGATGTTGGGCTTGAAGAAACCGTTGCCGACCGAGACCATCGACAGCGCGATCAGCATGATCATCACATAGAGGGGGCTGCGATCGCCGCCGGATTCGAAACCGCCCTTGGGCACGGTGCGCTCGACCGCGCCGCTTTCGCCGAGCAGCGAGACGGTACCGTCCTCATTACCCCGGATGACGAGCTTGCGGTTCTGGTCGACGAGATACTGGACTTCGCTGCCGCCGGCCGGGCGATCGACCTGCACTTCGTAGCGCTGGCCGTCGATATTGGCATAGGGTTTCGCGGTTTCGCCGCCGAAGCAGAGCAGCAGATAACCGAGCGACATGATGATCGCGCCGAATTTCACCGCGCGTTTCGAACCGAGATACTGGTCGGCCAGATAACCGCCGATCAGCGGGGTGAGGTAGACCAGCGCGGTATAGCCGCCATAGAGCCCGGTCGCCTCGCGGTCGCTGAACAGGAAGTGCTGCGTCAGATACAGGGTGAGCAGCGCGCGCATGCCGTAAAAGCCGAAGCGTTCCCACGCCTCTGTGCTGAACATGCGGGCAAGCTGGCGCGGATGCCCGAACCAGGTGCCGGTCTGTCGGTGGAGCTCGACTTTCGTCGGGTCCATCGGCGCCGCGCCCGGTTCGACGGGGTCGTCGTTGATGGTGGTCATGTGTTCAGGCGCTCCCCCTTCAGAGCGGACAAGCCGGTGGACCCCGGCGCGATTGGCGCGCAGCCTAGCGCCGAAATCTCCGCTGTGAAGAGATTGTTGCATCTGACACAGCCTGTTACGGGGCGATCATGTTCAACGATCGCTCCTCCCTTCTCTCCCACCTCGCAACCCGCCGCTCGGGCAAGCCCCGCGACATGGTCGCGCCTGGCCCGAGCGACGAAGAGCTCGCCGCGATCGTCGATCTCGCCGCGCGTACGCCCGATCACGGCAAGCTGGCGCCATGGCGTTTCGTGAGCGTAGCGGCGGATCAGCGTGAGGCGCTGGCGACCGTCATCGTCTCAGCCTATCGCGCCGAACGGCCCGAGGCAGGTCGGCTGGAGATCGAGGCGATGGAGCAATATGCACGCCAGGCGCCGTCGCTAGTCGTCGCTTTGTTCTGTCCGCGCGAATCGGCGACGATCCCGGCCTGGGAACAGGAATTGTCGGCGGGGGCCGCGTGCATGAACCTGCTCCATGCCGTCCATGCCCATGGTTATGTCGGCGGCTGGCTGACCGGCTGGCCCGCCTATAGCGAAGCGGTTCGCGACGCGTTTGGCGCGTTCCCTGAGCGAATCGCGGGCTTCCTGTTCATCGGATCGCCCTCCCGCCCGCTCGAGGAGCGCCCTCGCCCGGTGCCCGGCGGGGCGCTGACGCGCTGGACTCCGCCGCACGATTGAAGCGTTGCCATTTTCGCGTCTTTGTGTATTATATCAGCATGACAGCGATTAACGGCGACGACACCCCGGTTTACCTGAAGCTGAGGGGCATGATTTCAGCGATGATCCTCGACGGCGACTATGTCGAGGGTGACCAGCTTCCGTCGGTCCGTTCGTTCGCCGCCGAACATGGCGCCAACCCGCTGACCGTCGCCAAGGCGTATCAGAGCCTGCAGGATCGCGGCTTCGTCACCGTCCGCCGCGGCGTCGGCATGTTCGTGGCCGAAGGCGCGCTTGAACGGCTGCGCGACGAGGAACGCGACAGCTTCCTCAACCAGCTCTGGCCTCGCATCCGCCAGCATATCGACCGCCTCGGCCTGCGCGCATCGGACTTGCTGGAACGCACCGAGGCCTGATTTCGACTAATTGGGAAACTGTCGCTCCAGCGCAAGGTGGAGCCCATGCAACACGTCAAACATCATCAGCGTTCGACCATCGTATGGACCCCAGCTTTCGCTGGGGTGACGTGGTAAGATGTAGCGCGAACTCAGGCCGCGAACGCCGCCGCGTCCACCGTGTAGAGCATCTCCGCACCGGCCACCGCCGACGCCTTCAGCCCCGATGCTTCCGGCACGATCTGCGCGACGAAATAGCGTGCCGCCGTCTGCTTCATCGCCAGGAATGCCGGATCCCCTTCCACGCCCCCGGCAATACGGGCCTGGCGTTCCATCAACCAGCCGCCAACCGCGACCGACAGCATCGTCAGGAAGGGATAGCTGCCCGCCAGCCGATCGTCAGCGCCCGAGCGCGCCAAATGTTCGGCAACCGTCTCGACATCATCGATCAGCGTGCGCAGCCCGGAATCCTGCGCCTCGGCGCGCATGTCTGCGATCAGCGACGCCAGTGGCGCGCCGCCGCCAAGGCCCAGCTTGCGCCCGACGAGATCGGCCGCCTGGATGCCGTTGGTGCCCTCATAGATCGGCGCGATGCGGATATCGCGATAATGCTGGGCCGCACCGGTTTCCTCGATGAAACCCATGCCGCCATGCACCTGGACCCCCAGTGACGCGACCTCGCAGCCGACATCGGTGCCCCATGCCTTGGCGAGCGGGGTCAGCACGTCGAGCCGGTCGCGCGCATCGGCATCGCCGAGATGCGCACGGTCGAGCTGGCCGAATGCGTAATAGACCAGCGCCCGCGCGCCCTGGGTCAGCGCCTTCATGCGCAGCAGCATCCGCCGCACATCGGGATGCTCGATGATCGCCACCGGATCGCGCGTCGCCCCGCCCGCGCGCGCGGACTGGATACGGTCCATCGCATAGCCCACCGCCTGCTGCGTCGCGCGCTCGGCGATCTGGATGCCCTGAAGACCGACATTGAGACGGGCATTGTTCATCATCACGAACATCGCCGCCATGCCGCCAAATTCGGGGCCGATCAGCTCACCGAGGCAATCGTCATTGTCGCCATAGCTCAAGACGCAGGTGGGTGAGGCATGGATGCCCATCTTGTGCTCGATCGAGACGCAGCGAATGTCGTTATGCGTTCCATCCGCGCGCACCTTGGGCACGATGAACAGCGAGATGCCGCGCGTGCCCGCAGGGGCACCCGGGGTCCGCGCCAGCACGAGATGGACGATATTGTCGGTCAGGTCGTGCTCGCCAAAGGTGATGAAGATCTTGGTGCCCTTGATCCGGTACAGCCCGTCGCCGGTGGGGGTCGCGGTCGTCCGCAGCGCGCCGACGTCGGAGCCCGCCTGCGGCTCGGTCAGGTTCATCGTGCCGTTCCACTCGCCGGTGATCAGCTTGGCGAGATAGGCATCGCGCTGCGCGTCGGTGCCGGTCGAGATCAGCGACTCGATCGCCGCGGGCGTGAGCATGTTGATGAGCGAGAAGCCCATATTCGCAGTGCCGAGATCCTCCATGATCACGGTGCCGAGCACATTGGGCAGCCCCTGCCCGCCATAGGCTTCCGGCCCGCTGATGCTGCCCCAGCCGCCCTCGACGAATGCCTGATAGGCTTCGCGGAAACCCGGAGGCATGGTGACCTTGCCATCTGCCCAGCGCGCGCCGATTTCATCGCCCACGCGGTTGAGCGGCGCATATTCGCCCGCCGCGAATGCCCCCGCCCCCTCCAGGATCGCATCGACCATGTCGGGCGTCGCCGCGGCGTAGCGCGCATCCGCCGCCAGCTCGTCGATGCGGACCACATGATCGAGGACGAAACGCTGCTCGGAGATGGGGGGTGTATAGCTCATCGGACATCCGCTCTTGCCTGTGTGTGGCGCGCGCTATAGCGCCGGGTTGTGACCGGCTCAAACCCGCCATTCGACACATGCGTCCGCCCCTACGGCAAGGCCGCGATCGACGAGGCCGCGGAGCTCATCCTCCGGGGACTTCCCGTCGCGATTCCGACCGAGACGGTCTATGGCCTCGCCGCCGATTCGACCGACAGCCAGGCAGTCGCACGGATCTACGAAGCCAAGGGGCGGCCAAGCTTCAATCCGCTGATCGTCCATGTCGCCGATCGCGCAGCGGCGGAGGCACTCGTCGAATTCGGGCCCGTCGCGCACCGGCTCGCGCTCGCCTTCTGGCCGGGGCCGCTGACCATGGTGCTGCCGCGCCGTGCCGATTGCCCGGTCGCGTCGCTCGCCACCGCCGGGCTCGCCACCATCGCGATCCGCTGCCCCGCCCATGAAGCGATGCAGGCGCTGCTGGCGGCGACAGGGAAACCGCTGGCCGCGCCCTCGGCCAATGCCAGCGGCCGGATCAGCCCGACACGCGCCGAGCATGTACTGGCCAGCCTCGACGGCCGCATCCCGCTGATCGTCGATGCCGGTGCGACGCGACGTGGACTGGAATCGACGATCGTCGCGCCCGAGACCGACCGGATCCGCCTGCTTCGCCCCGGCCCGATCGCGGCCGAAGATATCGCCGAAGCCGCCGGCCTGCCGGTCGGGCTGGCCGGTTCGGGCGCGATCGAGGCCCCCGGCCAATTGGCGAGCCATTATGCGCCGTCCAAGCCGGTCCGGCTGAACGCAGACACGGCACGACCGAGCGAGTGGCTGATCGGCTTCGGTGCGGTGATGGGCGATGCGACACTTTCGGCGGCCGGCGATCTCTCCGAAGCGGCGGCAGCTTTGTTCGATCTGCTCCACCAGGCCGACGCCTCGGGCGCGGCATCGATCGCGGTCGCACCCGTTCCCGACACCGGCCTGGGCCGTGCGATCAACGACCGGCTGGCGCGCGCGGCGGTTCGGTAAGACTGCGCTCCACTCTTAACACCGCTCGTCCTGAGCTTGTCGAAGGACTGCTTTTCTTCGGCACCGGAGCAAAGGAAGGACAGGGACTTCGACAAGCTCAGTCCCAACGGTGTTTCAGAAGTTTTCAGCAAGCCCCCCCAACCGCGCCACCTTTACGCAGCCGTAACCAAGGTCCAGACTTCGGCGTCCTCGAAAGGGGGGACTCGAAGCGGGAGACGATTATGACTATCGTACAACGTGGAATCGCGGAATTTCTCGGGACTTTCTGGCTGGTGTTCGGCGGATGCGGCAGCGCGGTATTTGCTGCGGCATTCCCCGAACTCGGCATCGGCTTTGTCGGTGTTTCCCTGGCCTTCGGCCTCACCGTGCTCACCATGGCCTATACGGTCGGCCATATTTCGGGCTGCCATCTCAATCCGGCGGTAACCATCGGATTGTGGGCGGGCGGTCGTTTCCCGGTCGCGGATATCCCGGCCTATGTCGTCGCCCAGGTGCTCGGCGCCGTCGCGGCCGCCTTCACCCTCTATGTCATCGCAAGCGGCGCGCCGGGCTATGACCTGGCCGTCAACGGACTGGCCGCCAACGGTTTCGGCGAGCATTCGCCGGGCAAATATGCGCTCGAATCGGGTCTGCTCATCGAGTTGCTGCTGACCTTCTTCTTCCTGCTGGTGATCATGGGGTCGACCGACAGCCGTGCACCCGCCGGCTTCGCGCCGATCGCGATCGGCCTGACGCTGACCCTGATCCACCTGATCAGCATCCCGATCACCAACACCTCGGTCAATCCGGCACGCAGCACCGGCCCCGCGCTCGTCCAGGGCGGCTGGGCCCTCCAGCAGCTCTGGCTGTTCTGGGCGGCGCCGATCGTCGGCGCTGCATTGGGAGGCTTCGTCTACAAGACGTTGGGCGCCGACGCGACCAAGCGTCCGCCGGTCGAAGGCGCGCCTTTGTAAGACAAGCCCTATCCGCTCGGATCAAGGGACGTTTTGACGGAGGGGTGGCAATGCTGCCGCCCCTCCGGAAACCTTCGAGCGCCACCTGCCCGCCCTCTCTTGCCGATGGGTGGTTTTTTTACGTCCACTGATCATCATGCTGACACGATCAAGCCGCTGCATCAGCTACTCCTGGCGACGAGAAGGCTTGCGACAAGCCTGATACCAAGGTGCAGGGATGCTGATGCATCCGAATGCCAGGAAAGATAAATGGAAAAGCTGGATCTGAAGAAAGCCAGGAAGGCGCTGTTCACGGCTCCCCTCAACCGGTTCATCCCGATCGACGTACCGCGGGTCCGGTACCTGATGGTCGATGGCCATGGCGACCCGAACACAGCAGCGGCTTACACACAGGCCGTCGAGAGCCTTTATACGACGGCCTACACGATCAAGTTCGCGTGCAAGGCCCAGGGGAAGGATTTCGTCGTGGCGCCGCTGGAGGGGCTTTGGTCGGCGCGCGACCCCGAAAGCTTCACCGCCCGGCGCAAGGACGAATGGGACTGGACGATGATGATCATGGTGCCCGACCATGTGGATGACGAAACATTCCAGGCAAGCAGGATCCGGGCGCAGGAGAAGCTCGGCACACTGCCCGAAAGCCTGAGGCTGGAGAGCCTGGAGGAAGGCCTCTGCCTCCAGGCATTGCATCTGGGCAGCTATGACGACGAAGGGCCGCTGCTCGCGACATTGCACGGTGAGGTCATGGTCTCGGGCGGCTACGGCTTCGCAGGCCGTCATCATGAAATCTATCTCAGCGACCCTCGCAAGGTGCCGCCCGAAAAGCTCAAGACCCTGATCCGCCAGCCTGTGCGAAAGAGGTGAACGCCGCGACTTACGGATGTTCCCGCTTCATGGATTCAACCTGGAGTTTGATCCATCCGAGTCGAAGCCCCCGTAGATTGTCATTCCCGCGTGCGCGGGAATGACAAGATGAGCTGATCGAGCTGGATCAAACTCTAATAAGGCTCGTCATCGGAATCACGCACTCGTTTGCGGGCTTCCTTTTCGCGCTTGCGAGCCTCACGGCCCTCACGTTCCTCCTGTTTGCGGATTTCGCGGCCGCGCTTTTCATCGGCTTCCGACTGGCTGGTGGTGACGGCATCGACGCCGGCGCCGACCGCCTTGACCGGCAGGGTGACGATATCGACCGCGGTACGGGCGATACAACCGCCCAGCGCCAACGGTAAAAGGGCGACGATAGCGACCCGCATGCCCGAACTCCTTTACGCGAAGACCGGCTCATACAGGATTTGCCGGGGACGCGCTATCGCGCGAACAGCTTTTCGCCGAACGCCCGCACCGCCGGGCCGATATCCTCGCGTTCCATCGCCAGCGCCATATTGGCGTGGATATAACCGGCCTTGTCGCCGCAATCGAAGCGCCGGCCGGAAAAGGTGACGCCGTGGAAAGGCTGGCTGCCGATCATCGCGGCCATCGCGTCGGTCAGCTGGATCTCGCCCCCCGCACCCTTTTCCTGATGCTCGAGCACGCGCATCACTTCGGGCTGGAGGATATAGCGGCCGATCACCGACAGGTTCGAAGGCGACGTGCCCTGTTTCGGCTTCTCGACCAGCCCCTTCACTTCGGTCAGCGCGCCGTCGCGCTCGCCCGGCGTGATGATGCCGTAAAGATGGGTCTGATCGTCGGGCACGATCTGCGCGCAGATCAGATTGCCGCCCGTCCGCTCATAGGCGTCGACCATCTGCTTGAGGCAGCCGGGACTGCCGACCATGAAATCGTCGGCGAGCAGGACCGCGAAGGGCTCGTCATCGACGATGTCGCGCGCGCACCACACCGCATGGCCGAGCCCCATCGGCTCCTGCTGGCGGACATAGGCGACCGCGCCGGGCTTGAGCCGGGTGCGGTGGAGCAATTCGATCGACTTGCCGCGATCGCGCATCGTCGTCTCGAGTTCATAGGCGATGTCGAAATGATCCTCGATCGCGGACTTGCCGCGCCCGGTGACGAAGATCATCTGCTCGATCCCGGCCTCGATCGCCTCGTCGACGGCATATTGGATCAGCGGCCGATCAACCACGGGCAGCATTTCCTTGGGCAATGCCTTGGTCGCGGGAAGGAAGCGGGTGCCGAGCCCCCCCACCGGGAAGACCGCCTTGCGAACACGTTTCATTGGGATGCCCCCGTACCGTTACTGGCCGCGCTTTGATGTGTCGCCCAGTCGAAGTCAAACGCGCTGCGGTCAATCGCGCGCGCGATCGTTCGAACCGATTCCGATGAAAAATCTCGGGCGCTACTTACCCTGCGGCCGCGAAAACAGACCGTCCCGCATGCCGTCGACAATGCGTCATGATATCCCGGTCAATTCAACGCATGGGCCATGAATGACGTCAGGACGTCGCCTCTTCGCTCTTGAGCCGATCCGCGTAACTCTTGCGGAACTTGCGGAGCTTGGGTGCGACCACTGCCATGCAATAGGGATTTTTCGATCCTTCACGGACGAAATATTCCTGGTGGTAATCCTCGGCCGGATACCATGTGGCCAGCGGCTCGATCGTCGTCACGATCGGATCGGGCCAGTCCGCCTGCGCGCGCACGATGGCGGCGCGGGCCGCGGCCTCCTGCTCGGGCGAATGCGGAAAGATCGCCGAGCGATATTGCGTGCCGATGTCGTTGCCCTGGCGGTTGAGCTGCGACGGATCATGAACGTGGAAAAAGATGTCGAGCAGGTCGTCATAACCGATGACCTCGGGATCGAAATGGATGCGGATCGCCTCGGCATGGCCGGTATTGCCGCTGCACACCTGCTGATAGGTCGGGTTGACCGTATCGCCGCCGATATAGCCGCTTTCGACGGCAGAAATGCCGATCACATCGTCGAACACCGCTTCGACGCACCAGAAGCAGCCACCCGCAAGCGTCGCGACGTCCTGAGCCATGTCCATTCTCCCATGCTGTAAGCGCCCAAGATAGGAAGGCCGGGGCGATCCGCAATCACCGCCCCTCGATCCGTGCGACCTCCGCATTCAGCATATCCACGCGGCGACGGCCGTTGAGATGGGTGGCGTCGGCGAAAATGCCGTAACCATGCTTCTTTTCGAAGCGCCCCCAGAATTCCGCCGCCGCCGCCATGCGATAGCCCGCGTCGCGCATCAGGACGAGCGACAGCCGGTCCGCCTCGATCTCGGTGGCGCGGATCTTCGCGGCATTCTTCCCGATGCGGCCGAATAGTCCGCGCGAGACGCCCTGCGCGTCGAGCACGGCGCGATGACCGAGGATATTGTGCGCCAGTTCGTGCGCGACGATCGCCGCCAGTTCGTCGTCATTGGCGAATTCGGCGAACATGCCTTGCGAGATCCGGACATATTGCCCGTCCGCGCCGGCATTCAGCCCTTTGGTGTTGGACACCACGAAGCGCGTCGCACAGGCCGGAACACCGGTCAGGCCGACCGAAACGCTCGCCTCGCCACGCCTGATCGCCAGCGTCGCGCCTCCCCGCGACAGTGCACCATCGAGCTGGTCGAGCGCGGCCCGCATCCAGTCGGCGGCTTGCTTGTAAGCCGGATCGTCGAGCGTGGGCGTGGCGACACCGTCGATCGACAGGATGAGATCGTCGGGCACGACACCCGCAAGCGCCGCCGGCGAGCCGGGCAGCACGGCCACCACACTGGGATGTGACGCCCCGGCCTGCATGCCGAGCAACAACCCGGTCGCGGGCATGTGCCGCGTGCAACGCTCAACATTGGCGATGGCGAGATCGTAACCGACCTTCGCGACGCGAACATCCTGCGCTCGCTCGATATCGGCCGGCGCAGGCGATGCCGCGAGCAGCAGGCCGAGGATGGCGGCAATCCCCATCTCAGGCGCCCGCGAGCACCGCTTTCATCGCGACCGACCAGCCCGCCAGCCGCGCGGCACGGACCGATCCGTCGATCGCGGGCGCGAAGCGCGTCACCGCACCGCGCATCGCCGCCGCTTCGCGCAGCGATCCGAACAGGCCGGCGCCGACCCCGGCCAGCATCGCCGCGCCCATCGCGGTGGTCTCGGCAAATGCCGGGCGCTCCACCGTCAGGTCGAGCATGTCGGACAGATCCTGCGCCATCCAGTCATTGGCGACCATGCCGCCGTCGATGCGCAATTCCTGCCAGTCATAGCCGTCGGCGGCAAAGGCGCCCTTGAGGTCGCTGGTCTGGTGCGCCATCGCCTCCAGCGCGGCGCGGATGATATGCGCGCGGCCGGTGGAAAAGCTCAGTCCCGTGATCGCGGCGCGCGCGCCAGGCTCCCAATGCGGCGCACCAAGCCCCGACAACGCGGGCACCAGATAGACCCCGCCATTGTCGGCGACCGAGCGCGCCAGCGGCTCGCTTTCGGGGGCCGAAGCGATCAGGCGCAGTTCGTCGCGCAGCCATTGGATCAGGCTGCCGGCGACGAACACCGAGCCTTCGAGCGCGTAGTGACGCTCACCCGAAACCTGCCAGCAGATGGTGGAGAGCAGCCGGTGCCGCGATTGCGGCAGGGTGCGGCCGGTGTTCGAAAGCACGAAGGCGCCGGTGCCAAAAGTCGCCTTGGTCTGGCCGGGATCGAGACAGCCCTGGCCGATCGTCGCGGCCTGCTGATCCCCCGCCATGCCGGTGATCGGAATCGCCGCGCCGAACAGGGCGGCGTCGGTGGTCGCGATCGGCCCCGCGCAATCGACGATCTCGGGCAGGATGTGGCGCGGCACCCCGAACAGGTCGAGCAGGCCGTCGTCCCAGCCGCTGGCGCCGATCGCCATCAGCGCGGTGCGCGAGGCATTGGTCGCATCGCTGACATGCGCCCCGCCGGTCAGTTTGAAGACCAGCCAGCTTTCGACCGTGCCGACCATCAGATCGTCGCCCGCGTCGCGGAGCTGCGGCCAGTTCTGAAGCGCCCAGCCGATCTTGCTGCCCGAGAAATAGGGATCGAGCAGCAATCCGGTCTTGGCCTGGACAACGGGCTCGTGCCCCGCATCCTTGAGGGTACGACAGATCTCGGCGGTCCGCCGATCCTGCCAGACGATCGCGGGCGCCAGCGGCTCGCCCGTCCGCCGGTTCCAGAAGACCACAGTCTCGCGCTGGTTGGTGATGCCGATCCCGGCCACTGCTCCCGGCCCGCCCGCCTTCGCCACCATCTCGCGCGCGCAGTCCAAGGTCAGCGCCCAGATTTCGGCGGCGTCATGCTCGACCAGCCCGGGTGCGGGATAATGCTGCGTCAAAGGCCGCTGCGCGCTCCCCAGCGCGCGCCCCTCGGGATCGAACAGCATCGCGCGGGTGGATGTCGTGCCTTCGTCGATGACGAGGATCTTGTCGGCGGAACTCATCACGCTCCCTCTCCCCCTTCAGGGGGAGCGCTGCGCGGTGCCGAGGTGCGAAATGCACCCGGCATTTCGCAGATCGTGCCGGGGGCACGATCGACCTCTGCATCGCGCTGCGCTGGCTGGGGAGAGGGGGGAGTCGGGGCAGGAAGAGGCGCCGGATCATGCCCCAATGTAATCAGGATCGCCTGGGTCACGCCCTCAGCATTGTGCATCACATCCGCATTGGTGAACCGCAGCACGCGATACCCTTTCGCTTCCAGAAACACTGTCCGTGCGCCATCATATCGCTCGCGGCCAGGATGACTATCTCCATCCAACTCGACGATCAGCCTTTCGGCGCGAGCCGCGAGGTCGGCAACATAGGGATCTACGACTAGCTGGCGTACGAACTTCACGCCAATGCGTTTACCGCGGAGGATACTCCACAGTGCGGCTTCAGGCGGAGTTTGCTGCGTTCGAAGTGCTTTCGCGCGAGCGCGGGTTTCGGTGTGTCGTTTCAGGACTCCCCCTCTCCCCAACCC
>NZ_JBYSZM010000058.1:0-26374 GCF_058787155.1 Sphingobium sp. FW305-3-2-15-F-TSA7
GGGCGGGCGGGCGCAGCGCCTATGCGATCGAAGCCGTGGATATCGTCACCGCGGACGGCGTCCTCCGCAAGGCCAGCCGGACGGAAAATCCCGACCTGTTCTGGGCCGTTCAAGGCGGTGGACCCGGTCTGTTCGGCGTCGTCACAAGGTTCACGCTGAACTGTGTCGAGGCACCCGCTATCCTGCTCAGCTCATCTTACCGATTCCGCCTGTCCGATCTCGGCGAGATACTGAAAGCGGTGAATGACCTGTCTCCCGACATCGATCGCAACGTCGAGTGCGCGATCGGGGTTGTCGCGGACCCACAAAGCGAGAGCGGCGGTTCCTCGCCGCCGCAATTCGTCGTCAATCTCGATTATATCGCTTATGCTGCGGACGAGCAGAAAGCAGAGGCGTTGCTGGCCCCCGTCGGCAACCATCCGGTTCTCGCCAAGGCGGTCCGCCGCAGCGAACGGCAGCCGATCACACTCGACGATTATTATGGCGGGGGCGAGATCGGCTTCCCGCAGAGCCATTTCCTGGCCGATAATTTCTTCACGAACGCACCTGTCGAAACGGCTGGAGTGGTCGAAGGGCTGATGCCGGAAATGGCGGGGAATACCAAGATTCTGTTCGTTCACATGGGCGATGATCCTCTGCAGGATGCAGCGTGCTCGACAACGGGGCGCTTCTATCTCGCCACATATCATCGGTGGAGCGAGGCCAGGGAGGAAGCCGGGAACCGCGAGAATGCGCGCAAGCTGTCCCAGGCGCTCAAGCCCCTGTCGAACGGCAGCTACATCAACGAGATGGACCAGGAAGGGCGCTCCGGCGACATCCCCTCCTGCTACTCACCAAAGGCCTGGAATCGCCTCAGGCAACTGCGCGAAATATGGGACCCGTCCCGGGTCTTTCAAAACTTCTACGGTCAGACATGAGGAGGTTCACCACCGCCATCGCCGCCGGCGTGGCATTTGCCGGGGCGGCCATGTCGCCGCTCGGAACGGGGCGTGCCGGATCGCCCGAACCTGCGCCGACGTTGCTGGCGGGCAAGGGACTCTACACCAGCTGCGCCGGATGTCATGGGAACCAGGGCGAAGGGCGTGCTGAAATGGATGCGCCGCGCCTGGCAGGTCAGGACCCGGACTATCTTATCCGGCAGCTTCTGAGCTTTCGCGCCGACAGGAGGGGGCCGGTAGCCGATCCCGGCGGCTTCCAGATGCGGGGGCGTGCAAAGGCCTTGGCCAATGACGAGGAGGTCCGCCTCGTCATTGGCTGGATCCGGCAATTGCCGGTGATTTCGACGAAGGGCGGCTCACGGCTCGAGCCTGGGCAAAAGGATCGGGCGGCAGCGCTCTATCGGAGTTGCGCGGCATGCCATGGCGAACGGGGCGAAGGGGACAAGGCATTTATGGCGCCCCCGCTGCGAGGGCTGGATGAACACTATATCGCGGGCGAGTTGCGAGATTTTCGGCAGGGGCGGCGAGGCGCCGATGTCGGGAACGCCGCCGGTTCGATGATGGTCGCCGCTGCGGAGGCGATATCAAGCGATGCCGATATCCAGCTCCTCTCGGTCTTTATATCCGACTTGCACCCGGCCGCGCCATCGGACGAGAAATAATCGTCAAATACGAGACGGAGACTACCGATGTTGAAGCAGTTTCGTATCGCAATTCTGATGATGGCGTTGGCCAGTATCACAATGTTACCAAATGAAACGGGCCATGCTGCTTCCAGCAAGCGCCCGGCTGATGATCCGGAATCGGTGGTGCGGAAGCTCTATGCTGCATATATCGCAAATGATCAGGTCACCGCGCGCAGCTTGATCGCCGACGATGCGAGTTGGACATGGTTTGGCCCCAAATATATCATTCCATTCGCAGGGACCTGGCGGGGGCCAGATGGCGTGGATCACTTTTTCAAGACGCTCAAGTCGGTGATCACCGATGCAGATTTCGGTCAGCGCGAATATAATGTCGATGGCGAAGTTGTTGCCGTTCCGGGTTTCGACGCCGGCACGGTACGTGCAACCGGGGGGCGTTTCCGAGTAGCCAACCTCCATTATTTCCGCGTCAAGAACGGCAAGATCATTCTGTTCGAGGAATATATCGATACGGGTGACATCATAGAGGCTTTCGCACCGGCAGATTCAAATCGTGGCCGCGAGCTTTTCGAGAAATGCGGCATTGCTGACGGGGAAGAGTCCCGCGGTCGCGCTTCCGTGCCCGGCCTGTCAGGAAATGACGCCGTCGATCTTGTTCGCCAGTTGCGGGAGTATCGCTCGGATACAGCACGCAAGAGCGAGCCGATGCAAGGCTGTGCAATTTCACTTCCCGGCGACCGCGGGGTTCGCGATCTGGCCGCCTATGTCGCCTCACTCCCGGTTTATCCCTCGCCGATGAAATAGGCGCCGCGCCGGATCTCCCTACGAAACGTAGAAACAATTGCCTGCTTGTGGCTTGCAAGGCCGCAACCCGCCAGTCTTCGCTTACGCCAGCAAAGTCTCCTATTCGCCGCTAAGCGTACCGGAAAACAAGGTCAGCTTTCCATATTTTCTACCCGAAACCTGCCATTCCGCTTTCGGCCCAAAACCTGTCCGGCAGCTATGCGCCCCAATCTCGGTCATTCCGAGCCCACACCGTCAATCCTGAAAGCTGCCGTCCGTTCCGATCTTAGGTCATGCCAGCGCAAGATAGGTATTTATCGGCCCGTGCGCTCGCTGCGGCTTTTGAGGTGCCGAATGTCGTGTGGACGCGCGAATGGCGTACGCAAGCGGGTCACGGAGCTGCTTTTCGCGCGGGTCGCGACCGGGGCGACGGCAACGGGCCCAGCCGCCTCGATATCGGCCCTGGCAATTTTATTCGGGCAATCGGCGTCTGCCGGATTGTTGCGAGTGCCCCATTTGAGGAAATAATAGACGCATGCCATGATCGGGTCAGCCATGGGCTGTTTCGCATTCGGCCCTCGGCCCGGCGACAGGGCTGCTCGATGCAATATCCTGGGATCTTGAATCGAAGCGATCGACACTCGCATATTTGCGGGACACGCGCGTATTTCCTCATCTTTCTGGCCGATTATTTCGGCAAGATTGCCGCGCGGGCCGCGGCAATCCTTTCCAAAGCTGAGATGCCGAGGAGGATGCGGTTCCACATCAGCGGGAGCAAATTTCCGTCCCGCCCGGTTCGGCAAATATCTGGCTAAGTCGCATCGGCAATGTTAATCGCGAGCGATGCTCCTGTTCGACCCGTTTCCAATTCGATGGAAAGCTCGTGGCGATTGTAGCTGGATATGGAATGGATTGGCGCCGCAGGTGCTGGGCCATCTTGTCATGTCAAAGCGACGCTCGCCATTCGCCCAACATGGTCTCGAGCGGAAGAGATCGAGGTCGCGGCGGTTCCCGGTCGGCCCCTTCATCGCTTCGCCCGCCGGTCGGCTGCGTCATGTCCGCGCATAACGGCCTTCTGCAAGTTTTCGTCGAAACGCGCTCGGCATTGTCGCGGTTTCTCGTCACGCGCGGCGCGACGCACGATGAAGCCGACGAAATTCTCCAGGAACTGCATCTCAAGCTGTTGACCGAAAATATCGGTCCCGTCGCGCAGCCCCGCGCCTATCTTTATCGAATGACCAGCAACCATTTTGCCGGGGTGCGGCGATCGGCGCGGCGCCGCGTCCGGCGCGAGGAGGAATGGACCGAGCTTCGTGGAGGAGGGGACGGCGAGATCGACGAAGCGCCGTCCGTCGAGACGATGCTCATCGCCCGGGAGCAACTCGCGATCCTTCAGCGCGTTCTGGACGGTTTGCCCGAACGGACCAGGTCGATTTTTCGGCGCTTTCGGGTCGATCTCGAGCCGCAGCGCCGGATCGCCGACGATCTTGGCATCAGCGTTAGCGCCGTCGAGAAACATCTGAGCCGAGCCTATACCGAAATCGCGGCTGCCAAGCTGCTTCTGGATGAGGATGCGACCGAACGGCGACATCTTAGCGACGAAGGAAGCCGTTATGAGAGATGACGCGGCAGACGAGATCCAGCGGCGTGCCCTCGAATGGCATATCCGGCTGCGCGATGGCGACGACGATCTCTGGGACTCGTTTTCCCTGTGGCTCGCGGAAGATGCGCGCCATGTCGCAGCCTATGAGACGGTGGAACGTCTCGACAATACACTCGAGACGTTCTTGCCCGATCTGGTTTTCAGGGAAGCGGCGAACGACGTCGATGCGGACGTGCCTGTGCGGCGCCGGGCCAAAATATTTTGGGTCGGTGGCGCGCTTGCCGCTTCGATCGCCGCTGCCGTCCTGGTTGGCCCGCAGCTGGCATCGAGCCGCTATGAAGTTGCGACCGGACCGGGAATGCGGCAGACCGTCGCCCTCGACCCGGTGACGCACGTCACTCTCAACGGCTCGACGCGTATGACCTTCGACCGGCGCGATTCCCGCTTCGCGTCATTGTCGGAAGGCGAAGCCCTGTTTCAGGTCCGCCATGACGGGGCAAAGCCATTCAGGCTCGAAGTGGGGGGCAACCAGATCGAGAATGCCGGTACCGTCTTCAATGTCGTGCGCGACGACGACGAGGTTCGCGTTGCGGTCGCCAAGGGCAAGATAATCTATAATCCTCGCTCGGCTGCCATCGCGCTGAAGCAGGGCGACCAATTGATCGACCGCGCGGACGCGGGGCGGATTTTGACGCGGGTACTGCCCGAAACCATCGGGTCCTGGAAGGCGGGACGTCTCATCTATGCCAATGTGGCGTTGTCGCAGGTCGCTGCGGATCTAGGCCGGAGCCTGGGCGTGTCCATCGCCGTCGCGCCGGCCCTCGAGGATCGCGCATTCTCCGGCACGATCGCCCTCGACGGAACGGGACCGCGGCAGCTGGCCCGCCTCGGACCGGCCCTGAACGTCGATTTCGCGAGCGAAGGCGCGGGTTGGGTCATGACGCCCACCAGATGATATGCGATGTCAGATGGGTGGCGGCCGGAGTCGCGGCCATCCTGTTCTCCTCCACCGATGCGGCGCACGCCCAGGCGCGGCAGTTCGATGTGCGTCCGGGCACGCTGGGCGCGGTCGCCGGAAGCCTGGGGAGCCAGGCCGGGATCACCATCGCGATCCCTGACGCCGACATCGCGACGCGCCGCTCGCCGGGCGTGCGAGGAAAATTTTCTGTTCGCGATGCCTTGTCGCGGGCTTTGCGGGGGACCGGGGCCGAGGCGATCTTCTACGACGAAAGAACCGTCCGGATCGCAAGAAAGCGACAATCGCAACCTGCCCCCGTCCGCGTGCGACGGCCCTTGCCACCCTCGCTGCCGCCTTCGTCGCCGGCACCGCCGCGCGAGGAAATCGTCGTCACCGCGAGCAAGCAAAACATTCTTTCGGTAAATTATCCGGGTTCCGTCAAGATCGTCGATTTCGAACCGGACTGGCTTGTCCGCAACGCGGCCAGAGGAAGCGCGGGGATTATCGGCCGGCAGCCCGTCATCGGCTCGACGAACCTCGGTCCCGGCCGTAACAAATTATTCGTTCGAGGAATCGCCGACAGCAGTTTCAACGGCCAGACCCAGGCAACGGTGGGGCAATATCTCGGAGAGGCGCGGCTCAATTACAACGCGCCCGATCCGGACCTCAATCTCTACGATATGGAGCGAGCCGAGATCCTTGTCGGTCCGCAAGGCACCCTTTACGGCGCGGGCTCGCTAGGCGGGATCATTCGGCTCGTTCCTCGGATGCCCGACAGCGAAACCGCCCAGGCGAACGCCGCGATCGGCGTCAGCTCGACGCGGTCCGGAGGCATGAGCGGGGATGCCGCCGTGATGGTCAATCTGCCCATTGTCGAGGGCCGCGCCGCAATGCGTCTGGTTGCATATGGGTCGCATGAAGCCGGCTATATCGACGATCCGCGACGAAATCTCTCCAACATCAACCGGTCGCGTGTCGTCGGCCAGCGACTGAGCCTGCGCATAGACGACCTGGCCGGCTGGACGATCGACGTCGGCGGCGTGTCTCAGGAAATAGACGTTCGCGATGGACAATATACGCTGCGCAATCGGCCACCGCTGACGCGCAGTAACCCGATTTCGCAGCCGTTCGACAATGATTACGGCCTGGTCTTTGTCAATTTACGGCGCATGATCGGAAGCAAGGAACTGGTGTCGACGACGTCGGCGGTACGGCACAACTTGATGTCGATCTTCGATGCGACGGGCGACGGCGATCCCGGCGTGCCGACGCTCTTCGAAGAACGGAACAACATAAGGTTCATTGCGCACGAGACCCGCATATCTGGCGGCGGTCGAAGAACTCCGTGGGTTGCGGGGGTCGCGATTCTCTACAATGTCAACAAGATCGACCGTGCCCTGGGTCCTCTGGATGCACCGGTGGAAATCGCGGCCCTCCAAAACGAGCAGTCGGAACTTGCCATCTTCGGCCAGGCGACGCTTCCGGTCAGTCGATCGCTCGGATTGACCCTCGGCAGCCGGTTCGCGACGGCGCATGGCGAGGGTAAACTCGCGCGGGGCGGGCAGCCTTTATCGGTCGAGACTTCGGGCGACAAGCTGAAGATCCTGCCAACAGCCGCGCTCGATTGGCACCCAAAAAAGAACTTCTCCGCCTTCCTCCGGTATCAGCGGGGATTCCGGAGCGGAGGTCTCGCGGCGACCGCGACCGGTTCGCCAGACGATACACGGGAGTTTGTCGCCGATGAGATGACGCTTGCCGAATTGGGTTTCCGCGCGGGCGCCGAGACAGGCGACCCGCTATCGTTCCGCTTCTCGCTGTTCGCGGTCGACTGGAACGACATCCAGGCCGACCTCATCGACAGCGCCGGTTTGCCCTATACGGCGAACACCGGCAGCGGATGGATTTTCGGCGTCGATGGAGAACTGGTCTGGAGAGCATCGCCCGCCCTGACGTTGAGAGCGGCAGCGTTTCTGAATGACAGTGATCTGAAGCCGAGCGGGGCCCTGGCGAGCGGAGGCGATATGATGTTGCCCGGGATCTCACGATATGGGGCGTATGCGGAGGCGAACTGGCGGAAGAAAATTCGCTCCGGCCTCGACTTTACGGCGGTCGCGACGTTGCGGTTTGTGGGCAAGTCCTATCTTGGCGCCGGATCGCCTCTCGACGTGTCGCAAGGAGACTATGCCGTCGGCTCGCTGGGAGGACGGCTCGCAACCGGGCGCGTCGGATTCTCGATCGATGTCGATAATCTTACCAATGCCCGCGCGAACACATTCGCGTTCGGTAATCCATTCAGACTGGCCGATCGCAACCAGGAGACTCCCCTGAGGCCTCGAACGGTCCGGGTCGGAATCGACATCCGCTTTTGATCGCCGCCAGTCTGCTTTGAGGGCGAAGGAACGGAAGGCGAGGGGCACCGCCACGAACAGCGGACGCTCGACATGTTCGATTTGGCTCATGATACGAAGGTGCAGGGATGCTGACGCATCCGCACCTTGAAACGCTCAAGCGCCGCGCGGGCTTTACCAAGATTCGATGAGTCAAACTCATTGAATCTTGGTATGAGGCGGCGGCTGTTTTCGAGCGACGGCAGCAAGCCGATGACGGCGGCGGTTCCAGGAAACGGCCGTGCCAGGCTCCGTGCGATATGCCCATCCAGAACCCGCATCAGGCAGCCCGGCGGGCAGGCGGTGCGAGATTGCGATAATGATCGAACAGTCGTTCAAAATGAACTTCGATGTCCGGCGCCGCGAGTGCACGGCGCCGGGCCGCATCGGCAAGCGCGGCGGGGTCGCGGCGGAACAGCCGATCGATTGCGCGCGCCGCCGCGCCCGCGTCGCCGGCGGCATAGCATTCGCCATTGTCCGGCCTGACGAAATCCGATGCGCCACCTTCGTTCGGAACGATAAGCGGCAAGCCCGAAGCGACAGCCTCGGCGGCAGCCAGCCCGAAGGTTTCCGCTTCACAACCGTGGATCAGCGCGTCTGCGCTGGCGATGACCCGGGCCAACAATGTCCGGTCGGCGATCGGGGCGAGCAAATGGATATGCGGATTGCCGCCGATATGACGGATCAGTCGCGCCCGGTCGCGGCCGTCCCCGACAAGAACCAGCCCGAGCGGACGCGTGACCCCCGCCGCGAGACAGGCATCTATCACCATCGGCCAGCGCTTTTCGGCGCTGTGGCGGCCAATTCCGATCAGCAAGCTTGCGCTATCGGGCAACGCGCAACGTGCAAGAAGTTCTCGCCGAAGTTGTCGATCGCGATGCGCTGGAGAGAATATCCCAGGGTCGACCCCCATAGGTAACGTAACAACGCCAGCGACGCCGCCGGCCGTGAGGCGATCGGTCAAATGGCTATTGGCGCTCACAACGGTGCTGAATTTCCGGCCCAAGCGCCGCAAATGCTGCCAGAATGGATCGAAACCCCGGTCAATGGCTTCGCGGCTGCCGAACGGTCCGAACCAGCGATAGGCATAGGCCGCCAGCGGATCGGCGTGCATGACAAGGGCCCGCGGCGCTGCCGCCTGCCAGTCCGCGACAATATTGGCGGTACGCCAGGGCGAAGATGCTTCGACCAGGTCGGGGGCCTCCGAATCGAGGAGACGATGGATCCGCGCCGGATCGTCGAAAAAGCGATAGCGCCGGTCGACGATCAGTGGCGGGCTCTCGACGAAAATGATCCGCCCGCTGCCGGATCGACGCTCGACATACGCGTGCGATCCGGGCGCGATGACGACGATCTCGTGCCCCAGGGCCGCGCCGATTTCGAGCTTGCGGTCGATATAGGTTTTTACGCCTCCGCCATGAGGCGCGTAAAAGGCGCAGACGTCGACAATCTTCATGGCCGTTCCAGCGGCCGGTAGTTCAGCCCCCTCAGATAGTTCATGACGACCTCGACCCGCGTCGGCGCGGTCCCGGCCGATACCGATGCCGACACGGCCCTGGGTTTCGACCAGCCGAGCTTGGGATTTCCGCCGAAGCCCAGACCATCGGGCAATTTGTCCCATTTGAGATTCCGATTGCGGTCATGGAGAACCGAGAGGCTGTAGCGCCCCGCCGAAGGCACACGGATGCACAGTGTCACGGGTCCTGCCGGAGGCAATTCGAGATCGACCCGACGAAACGTCTTTCCCCGGTTGATCAGGATGGCGTCGTCCTGCAGGAAATCGGCGTCATTAGCGGGGTAGATCTCGGCGCGAACCAGCCCCTTTCGGTCCTTCAACCCGACGACATGCACGATCAACGCAGGACCGGCCTCCCCGGGGCGGCACGCCGCCTCCGCCTTGCCCAGCGTCGGGCTCGGCGTGGCGGGGCCCGCCGCCGCCAGCAGCGCGCTCCATAGCGCGAGCGCGGGATAGTTCATGATTTGCGCCCCGCCTTGATATCGGCCAGCATGATGAGAGAGCCGCAGGTGAAATGCGCGAGCAGAATGAGAATCGCGATGCTTCCGATTAACGGTCCGATCGCGCCATTCTGGCCGGTCAGGTAAAAGGCGATGACGGCGAAGGCGAGATCCTTGTTCGGAACGAACGGCAGACGGGATACAAGCAGCTGGAGCGTGGCCAATATCACCAGCCAACCGATGGCGATATCGGGCAGGGCGCATTTCCACATCAGCCCCGACAAGGACAATGTCGCGAGCAGGCGTGCGATGTGAATTCCGAAAATCATTCTCAATTGATGTCCGGGCAGGGAAAATATCCGCCGCCGGAACAGGAAGGCCATGAGCGACAGGCCGATGAGAATCGCAACGGAGAAAAGCACGGCCTGGCCGTGAAAGCCTGGAACGACGTTTCCGAATTGAGGCCACGCCACGACAAGCATGATCAGGGTGATCAAATTGCCCGCCACCGCCGACAGGATGCTGACGTCCTTGATCGCACCGAAAGGCGCCGCCGCAAGATGGGCGTGCTGCCGCGCCCATGCGTAGAAATAGGCCTCACCGCTATAGCCGAACAATATTTCGTTACAGATCAGCTTGCGGATCAGCGCCTTGAATCCGGCGCGCGGAATGGTCCACAAGCGTTTGAAGATCAGAAATTCGGAAGACGGCAGCGCGAGATAGTAGCTCGCGAATGCGACCCAGAATAGCGGATTGCCCGGTACGCCGTGCAAGGCACTCGCAAAGCCGAGATCCCCGATTTTCAATATCAGAGCGATCAGCAGGGCGAAGGACAGGCCCCAGGAAATCCATTTTTGCCAAGGGCGGGTTTGCGGCAGGAGGGGCGGGAAATGCTCAGCCAGCGAGCCCGGAGCTACGCTCGACGAATGCGAATTCATCTATCGTCCTTGGATTGTCTTTCTCAACCCTCTGATGCCCTTCGATATGGAAATCCCCATCAGCGAGGGGAAAAAATTCAGTCCGAAACGAGATCGGCATAGCCCGACGGACGGTGCGACCTGGTGAAGGCGCGCAGCGCGCGCTCAATCTCGCGCAGCAGGGCCGGCGAGTCGACGTCATGGGGATGAACGGCGAACCGGACCGTCCTCGCTCGCGCGAGGCCCATCGTCGCCAGACGTGACCAGAGTATCGAGCCCGTTAGCCGAACCATCGACCTGCTCGCGTAAGTGACCACGGGGCCGCGTGCGAAGACGCGTCCATTCCGGGGATCCCAGACGCGGAAATGGTCTTCGATCAGTCCGAAGCCCTGTGCCGACAGGGCCGCCAGGCTGGCATCGCCATACAGCCACGCCGGCGCAACAAACCCGTCGACCGCCCTGCCGATCGCCTGTTCGACGATCGCCCTGCCTTCGAGAAGGCGGCGTTCGGCTTCGGACCGCGGCAATCCCAGAAACTCGCCTTCGCCGGCGGTCAACCGGCTGGCCGCCCAGCGCGCGCCGATACTCGCGTGCGAGCCTTCATCGAGGTGGGTAAAGCCATGCAGGAAAATCTCACATCCGCTATCGGCCCACGCCCGCAGCCGCGCTGAAAACGCCCGGTCATTTGGTAAAAGGCCCCGGCGATGGAAATCCGGCACGACGAGCAGGGCAAAGCGCCCCCGGCCGACGATCCCTTCCACCAGCGAAATCAAACGCGCCAGTCGGTCGGAGTGGACGGGGGTGACATCGTGGATCGATGCAAGAAGTCGGCGCGCGGGCCTCACCGGGCGATCCGATCGACAAGAGCGATATAGGATATCGCCGACGCATCGAGACCGTGATGGTCCGTCGCCCGCTGAACTGACTCCCGCAACGGTGGCGGCCGATTGAGTTGCGCTGCGATCACCGTTGCGCGAATCCTTGGATCTCGGGGCCGCGCGACGGTTCCCAGGTCGAGGGATGACAGGATTTCTCGCAGCGCGACGCTCCACTCCATTTGAACCCGGCAGTTGGCAAGCCGAACGGGGATGCGTTCGCTTCCTCTTGTGCGAGAAATCGCGGAGAATGATTGCGGTGTGTCGTGCACGGTATCGGTCAAAGCTGTACCTCGAAACTGGTGGGCGGTTCCGTAAACAGACGGCGCCGTTCAAGCGGGTCGAATGTCCGCGCACGATCTGCGGACTGCATCTGGGGCTTTGATGCCGTGAGGTACAGCATCCCCCATCTCGTGAGGGCATTGAGAGGTGGTTCCGGTGCGCGCGGGGGCAGCGTTGGCGGATTGAACCCCGTGATTGGCGTTAGCAGCCAAGTTATCCCGGCGTCTGGCGAGTGGCGGCTATCGCTATCAGCGCCGCCAAAAATGGCCTGACCGAAACCGGCTCAGAAACTGCCGGACCGGCTTCCGCATGAGCTGCCGGTCAGCATTGCCCTCGTTGCGGTCATTCGGAAGGGCGGCGATCGATCCTGAAGGCCGCCGTTCTTTCACCGATCAGAAGACCGAGCGCTGGACGATTGGCTGTGGGACACTCCTGCCGTCAGCTTTTTGATAGGCGGTATGATGCTGCGGTCAGATCTCCACTGGTCGGCCGAATGCGCGGCGTAGCGCATTGAGCTTGGCCTTGGTGAACCGTTTGGCGGGCGAGGTATCCGTCGCGACCTGGTCGAAGCCGTGATAGGCGCCGGGAACGACCAACAACTCGGTCGGCACGCCCGCGTCGGTCAGGCGGCGGGCATAGTCGATATCCTCCCCCACCAGCAGATCGATCCCGCCGACGCCGATGAACGTTGGCGGCAGGCGTGAGAGATCCTGCGTGCGAGCAGGGACGGCCGCCGCCGGTACGGCGGCGCTGCCCGGTGCCGCGCCCAGAAAGGACTGCCAGGCATAGGCGTTGACCGGCGCGCCCCAGCCGACCGAGCCGATCTGGGCGGGGGGTATCACCGTCGTTCCGGTGCGGTCGTCGAGCGCGGGATAGACCAGCACTTGCGCCGCCAACGGGACTTCGCCGCGGTTCCGGGCTTCGATCGCAACGAGTGCCGCCAGCGCCCCGCCCGCGCTGTTGCCGAGCACGGCTATGCGCGAGCGATCCACGCCGAGTTGTGGCGCCTCGGCATGGAGCCAGCGCAACGCCGCATACACATCCGCCGTGATGCCGGCGTGGCGCGTTTCCGGTGCAAGCCGGTACTCGACCGAGACGACAACGCAGTCGAGCTGCTTGGCGAGCCGTTGTTGATTGCCGACCTCGTAGCGCGCTTGCCCGGCGACGAATCCACCGCCGTGGATGTGAAGGATCGCAGGCCGGTTCGCATCGCGCCGGGCGTTCATCACGAAGATGGTGACGTCCGGCTGATCCTTGCCGACCGGAACGCGGCGCTCCTGAACGGGAACGTCGGCAAGACGCGGCGGCACGAATTGCGCCGCCGCCTTGCGCAGATCCGGCAGCATGGCATCGCCGGGCTCGGTCATCGAGCGTGACATTTCCGCGATCTTCATCGCCGACGAGCGCAATTCCGGATCGACATAAGAGAGGTCAGGACCTTTGCCGACTTGCCCGGCCCAAGCGATCCGTGGCGCGATCGCCGCAAGCGCAAGCCCGCCACCCAGTTTCGCAAGACCGCGCCGGCTGATCGTTTCCACGTCTATTCCTCTCAAATCGACAAAACCGGATCAGGTCAGTTCGTTGGACAGCCGCAGCATGAAGCGAGCGCAGGCGGCGACCTGATCGCGCGCGATGAACTCGTCGGGCTGATGCGCTTGTTCGATCGATCCCGGGCCGCAGATGACGGTCGATAGGCCGGCCTGTTGGAACTGCCCTGCTTCCGACCCGTAGGGGACCGCAAGCGCCGCGTGGTTGTCGCCAGTCAGCGTGCGCGCCAGCGCGGCCGCCGCGCCGTCGGTCTCCGGCGCAAAGGCAGGGACGGTGGCGATAACCGAATAGTCGATGCCGCAATCGGGAAAGCGTTGCCGCATCTCGGCGTCTAATCGCGCGACCAACTCGCTAAACGGCGCCAGCACGTGTTCGGCCGAAAGGTCCGGCGTGACGCGCAGGTCGAAGACGAATCGACACGATCGCGCCAGCGTGTTCATCGCCGTCCCGCCCTTGATCTGGCCGATCGTCAGTGTCGCGTGCGGCGGCGCAAAGGGGCTGGCGGGATCGGCAGCGCGAACCAGGGCTTGCTCGATCTCCACGAGCTTCGCCATCAGCCGCGCGGCGATCATGTTGGCGGAGATGCCGAGATGGGTCAGACTTGAATGCGCCTCATGCCCACGAACGCGCACTTCCGCCACATGCGCGCCCTTGTGCGCGCCGACGATCTTCATCTCGGTCGGCTCACCCACGATGACCGCTGCGGGTGCCGGCACGTCACGGGCGATTCCGTTGATCATCAACGGCGCGCCGGTGCATCCGACCTCTTCGTCATACGACCAGGCGAAATGGACGGGGCGGGTCAGGGAACTTTCGGCAAAGACCGGGGCCGCTGCCATCGCACAGGCGATGAACGCTTTCATGTCCGCAGTGCCGCGGCCATAGAACCGTCCGTCCTTAAGCGTCAGGTCGAACGGGTCGGTCGACCAGGGCTGTCCCGTGCAAGGCACGACATCGCTATGACCAGACAGCACGATGCCGCCCGGGACATTCGGCCCGATCGACGCGAGCAGGTTCGCCTTCGTGCCATCGCCATTGAAGAACCGCCGCGTGCGAGCGCCCGACACCTTGGACAAGTCCTCCAGCGCGTCGATCATGGCGAGGTTCGACCGGGCCGAGGTGGTGTCGAACCGGACCAGTAGTTCCAGCATCGCTTCGCTGCGATGGGTCAGCTCATCGATGTTCACCGATACCCCGCGGATTGCGCCATCCCGACCGACGAACCGGCCATGTTCAGCGCGCCGCCGCGGGCAGCCAGCCGAGCTTGCGGAAGAACCGGTCCGTCTGGCGGATCGTGTCCCACGCCCATTCTTCATATTTGATGCCGAGCTTCGCGTCCTCAAGCCCGATCCACGGTTCGGTAAAACCGTGCGGCGCACCGGCATAGCTCACCACGTCACACTGGAATTTGAGCGACTTGGCCTTGCGGCAAAATTGTTGCGCCTTGTCGAGCGTCGTGGCCGTGTCGGCCGATCCCTGGAAGATGATGGTGGGGGGGAGCTTGCCCTTGTCCAGATACTCCCATGGCGAGAGTTCGCGCGCCCGAGACGCGGATTCCTTGCCAACCATCGGCTCGAGCTTGTCGGCGATCGCGACCATGTCCAGCGCGGGATTGTAGAGCACGAGCGCGTTCGGGCGGACGTCGATCTTGGGATCCTTGGGGTCCTCGAAGCCGGGGATCAGCGCGGTCGCCGCGGCCATCTGTCCCCCGGCGGAACTGCCGACCACGGCGATCCGGTCCGGATCGATGCCGAACTGAGCGGCATGTCCCCGCACCCAGCGGACGGCCGACTTACCGTCGGACACGGAGTCCATGATGGTCGAATTGTTGCGGCAGCGCACGCGATAGTCGACCAAGATCGTCACCATGCCCAGCAGCGCCAGATGGGTCGCCTGGGTTTGATAGCGGCGAACGTCGCCGAACACGAAGCCGCCGCCATAGAAGAAGATCGCCGCCGGGGTCTTGGCGCCCGCCTTTTGTCCTGGCGGGGTGAAGACGTGAAGCCGCAGGTCCGTGCCCTCAACCGTCTTGTAGACGAACGGCTTCGACCCGTTGATGTGCGGCGCCTGTGGATCGGTGACCTCGCTGGGCGCGCATAGATCCTGCGCCGATGCCGGCGCGCCGATGGTGGCGAGCGCAACTGTGGCTGCCGTGCCGAAGATCGTCTTCATCTTACGCATGTTCAAAGGTCCGCCTCTCATCTGCTGTCGGCGCATAGTGCACGCTTTTGGACATGCTTCGCGCGAAAAAACTTCATCCAAACCGGCGAACTGGTTTCATCGGGACTCGTGCACGGGCGCGACATACTCGCTCATGTCCGGGCCTTCGTCCTGTGGATCGCCGTGCTGCAGGTTCGAATGGCGCATGCCATAGGCAAAGTAGAGCACGACCGCGCCGACGAGATACCAGAGGAAGAACGACAGCACATTCCACGGCACGGTCGTGATGAGATAGCAGCTGCTCAGAATCCCAAGAATCGGCGTTGTTGGATAAAAGGGGACCTTGAACCCACGTGGCAGGGTAGGGGCCGAGCGCCGCAGATAGATGACGGAAAGGCAGACGATCGCGAACGCCGCCAGCGTACCGACCGAGGTCATGTCGCCAAGCATGTTGATGTCGAAAAAGCCGGCGGCGACGGCGGTCAGCCCGCCCACCAGCGCGGTGTTGACGTGCGGCGTCTTGAACCGCGGATGCACCGTCGCAAAAATTCGCGGCAACAAGCCGTCGCGCGCCATCGTGTAGAAGATGCGCGTCTGACCATACATCAGGACGAGCACGACCGAGGTCAGCCCGATGATCGCGCCGACTTTGATCAGCTTGGCGAACCAGCTCCAGCTGGGGCCGAAGCTGTCCACCACCACCGCAACCGGGTCGGGTACGTTGAGCGAACTGTACGGGACGAGCAGCGTCATCACCGCGGCCACGAGCATGAACAGAACCGTGCAGACGGCGAGCGAGCCGACGATCCCGAACGGCATGTCCTTTTGGGGGTTCTTCGCTTCCTGTCCCGCCGTCGAGACCGCTTCGAAACCGATATAGGCGAAGAAGACGATCGATCCGCCGCGCATGATGCCGTCGATGCCGAATTTGCCGTCGCCCTGGTTGGCGGGGATGAAGGGCGTCCAGTTCCGCGCGACCAGGTCGCCAAGTTGCGAAAGGACGAGCACGCCACCCGCGACGATGAACGCGACCAGCACGCTCACCTTGATCGCGACGATGGCGTTGTTGACCTTGGCCGATTCCGAAACGCCCCGGATGAGCAGGGCGGCCAGCGCCAGACAGATGGCGAAGGCGGGCAGGTTGAAGAGGGTCGTTACCGGGCGACCATCGACCAGCACCGGAACGCCGTCGCGCATCAACGGATAGCCGGTCGGCCCGGTCAGTTCCGCCGGCATGTGAAGACCGAAATCGGCGAGCAGGCTGACGACATAGCCCGCCCAGCCGACCGCGACGACCGAAGCGGAGATCCCATACTCCAGAAGCAAAAGGGCGCCCATCGTCCAGGCGACGAATTCACCGAGCGCGGTGTAGCCATAGGTATAGGCGGACCCCGATACGGGCAGGGTCGAGGACAATTCGGCATAGCAGAGGCCAGCGAACGCGCAGACGATGCCGGCGACAACGAACGACAGCAGGACCGCCGGACCGGCATGAAGCGCCGCCGCCGATCCGGTGCGCACGAAGATACCCGCGCCGATGATACAGCCGACGCCGAGAAACAGGAGGTTCCACTTGCCCAGCGTGCGCTTGAGTTCGCTGGCGGCTGTTTCACGCTGAACCTGCGCCACGGACTTGCGCGCGAACATTCGTCCGACGATGCCTTCACGCGCATTGCGCATGGCTATACTCCTCCGTTTGATCTTGCGGCAGCCAGCGCGCGCTCACGACGATGATGACGGCGACGAGTGAAATCAGCGCCGCGCCGCTGGCGTAATAGCTGGGTGCGATCCGTCCGACATAGACGCTGAGCGCGGCATAGATCAGCGGCGCGAACGCACCGCCTAACAGTACCGCCACATTGTAGGAAATGGCGAGGCCAAGCGAACGATTGGTGGCGACGAACAGATCCGACATCATCGCCGCCAGCGCGCCGAGGAACAGCGCGGCGAGAAACGACAGGGTCAGCTGCACGAGCACGGCGTGGCCAGCGGTCGGTGTCGCATCGAGCATTCGGAACAGCAGCACGGGCGCGACGACCAGCGCCGCACACGAAATGAGGGCAAGCCACTGCCGCCCGATGCGGTCGCCCAAAGTGCCGGCGATCGGGGTGACGATCAGCAGCGTGATGCCGGCATAAGCCTGGGTCCATATGCCTTGTTCGCGATCGATACCGAACCGGCTCGTCGCGAGCGTCGGGAACGAGATGAGCAGGTGCAGGGTCGCCGAGGCGACGATGACCATTGCGGCGGCCGTGGCGGTACGTTTCCAGAAATCGGCGGACAGACGCGGGCGCACGACGCCATCCGCGCGCGATTTGGCGGCGGCAAATTCCGGCGATTCGTCGGCGTGGTAACGAATGACATAACCGACCGGCCCGACCAGCATCCCGAAGTAAAAGGGGATGCGCCAGGCCCAGTCAGCCAATTCCTGCCCGGTGAACAGCGCGCTGAGCACGCCGCCGAACAGCGCGGCAATGACGACGCCAAGCCCCTGGCTTGCGAACTGCCAGCTGGCATAATAGCCGCGTTGGCTGTGCGATTGCTCGGCGAGATAGGCGGTGGCGCTGCCAAATTCACCACCCGCGGCGAAGCCCTGAATGAGGCGCGCCACGATAAGCAGGATTGGCGCGGCGATGCCGATCTGCGCGTGGCCGGGCAGGAAGGCGATCAGCGCGGTGCCCACAAACATCAAGAAGCTGGTCAGCGTCAGCGCGTTGCGTCGGCCTGATCGATCGGCGATCCAGCCGGTTACGATGGCGCCGATCGGCCGGATGACGAAAGACGTACCGAATGCACCGAGTGCGGCGAGCATGGAAACGGCCGGGTCGCCCGGAAAGAAGTTGGCGGAGATATAGCTGACGAACGTCGCGTAGACGAGGATGTCGAACCATTCGAGCGTATTGCCGATCACCGCAGCGGCGACGTTCAGCGCGCGTCCTGTGGATTTTGGTTCCTCCACCGTCATCTGTCGTCTTCATCCCCTCTGCCACGCCCGCGCATCGGCGGATCATGTAGCGTTTACGGCCGATGTCGTACGCCGATTTCACAGGGCTCGCTGGCGAAATAATCTCATCAGTTGCGGCGAGTTATTTTCGCTTAAGCATCAGCCAGAATTGACTAGAAACAGATCGCGAAGACGCCAGCGATCTGCCCTGAACAGTGCAGCCTATCGCGTCCTGTGACCGCAACGATCTTCAAGGTCGTGTCTGTCATGAAGAGAGGATGTATTTGAAGTTTTCGCACTCAGCAGAATGAGTACTTCAATGCAAATGCCTGGAGTTTAGTAACTTGGTCCATGCCCTGATGGAAGCGGATATTGGCAGTTTGATCGAGCCGACCCGGGTTCACAGCCGCCTGTATACCGATCCCGACATCTTCCAGCAGGAGCTGGAGCGGATCTGGTACCGGACCTGGGTCTATGTCGGTCACGAAAGCGAGATCCCGAACAAGAATGACTATGTGACCAAGAGCATCGGCCCGACGCCGGTGATCATGGTGCGCGACAAGACGGGCAAGATCAGCCTGTTGCTGAACAAATGCCCGCATCGCGGCAATCAGCTGTGTGCGTACAAGTCAGGCAACAGTAGCGCGTTCGTCTGTCCGTACCACGCCTGGACCTTCGCCAACACCGGCGACCTGATGGGTTATGCGCTGCCCGATGGCTATGAAGGCGTGTCAAAGGCAGGTGTCAGCCTGGGCAAGGTGCCGCGCATCGCCAGCTATCGCGGGTTCGTGTTCGGGTCGATGGCCGAGGACGGCCCGACGCTGGAAGAGCATTTGGGCGGTGCGAAGGCCGCGATCGATCAGCTCTGCGACAACTCGCCGACGGGCGAGGTCGAGCTGACCGCTGGCTTTCTGCAGCATCGCACCAAGGCGAATTGGAAATTCATGACTGAGAACGAGACGGATGGCTATCATCCCGGCTCGGTGCACGGCTCGGTCTTTCAGGTTACCAAGAGCGAGATCGGCAAGCTTTATGCCAAGGATTCGAGGGCGCTGACGCGCGATTACGGCAATGGTCATACCGAGTTCGACCTGCGGCCCGAATGGCGGCGGATCGACAAGCCGCTGCAATGGTTCGGCACCACGCCTGAGCGGCTGCCCGACTATGTGGCCGCGATGAACGAGGCACATGGCCCGGATCGCGCACGGCAGATCATGATCGATGGGGCGCCGCACACCATGATCTTTCCGAACTTGTTCATCGCGGAGATCCAGATTTTCGTCCTGCAACCCGTCGCGGTCGATGAATCGATCCAGCATGTGACGGCGGTCCAGTTCAAGGGCGCGCCGGACATCAACCGCCGCCTGCGCCAGCAGACGATGGGATCGGTTGGCCCCGCTGGCCTGCTGCTCGCCGATGATACCGAAATGTATGAGCGCAATCATCGCGGCGCGGGTATTCGCGATCCTGAATGGCTGGTCCTCACGCGCGGTCTTCACCGCGAACGGCTAGATGAGAACGGCTACACCGTCGCCCATGCCACGGACGAGGTGCCGCAACGCGGCATCTGGCGCCACTATCTTCAGTTGATGCAGGACTGACGCCGATGCCAGGTCAAGCCGTGAGTGTCCGCGCTTCCGACGATTTGCGCGCAATCTCTGAATCCGAGCTTTATCACCGCGTCTCGCAATTCCTGTTCCTCGAAGCACGGCTTCAGGACGGTCATGACTATGATGGTTGGGAAGCATTGTGGGAGGAGGACGCCGCCTATTGGGTGCCGGCGAACGGGGACGATACCGATCCCGAGACGGAAATGTCGATCATCTATGATAACCGCTCGCGCATTCGTGTCCGGATCGCGCAGCTCAAAACCGGCCGCCGCCACACTCAGACCCCGAGATCGTCGCTGGCCCGGCTGATTTCCAACGTCGAGGTGACCGAGGTGACGACGGACGAAGTCTCGGTAAGCGCGAACGCGATCGTCTATGAGGACAACCTGCGCGGCGAGACGATCTGGGCGTCGCGCAACGACTACCGGTTGCGGCAGGTCGATGGCGCGTTTCGGCTGGTCCGCAAGAAGGTAGTGCTGGTCAATAATGCCCGGCCCATCTTCACACTTTCATTCTTGATTTGAGGTGCCGGCCATGAACGATTCCATGCCGCAATCCTGGATGGCCGAAGGGCCGGTCCTGCTGGACTTTGCCGATCATGTCGCGACGATCACGCTCAATCGGCCCGACGCGTCCAACGGCATGAACCTTGACCTCATGAAGGCGCTCCACGCAGCCATCATGCGCTGTCATCGCGAACCCGGCGTCCGCGTCGTTCACCTGCGGGGAGCCGGGAAGAATTTCTGCGCAGGCGGAGACGTGCATGAGTTCGCGTCATATGGCGAAGGGCTGGGCGATTTCTTGCGCGAAGTCACGGCATGGCTCCAGATGGCGATCGGCGCGCTGATCCGCTTGGATGCGGTCGTCGTTACCGAGGTGCAGGGCTTTGCGGCCGGCGGCGGCGGCCTCGGCCTCGTCTGCGCGTCCGACATCGTGGTCGCGGGCGCAAAGACGAAGTTCCTCGCCGGCGCCACGCGCGTCGGCATGGCGCCCGATGGCGGCGCGTCGGCGATTCTGCCCAGCCTGGTCGGCTTTCGTCGGGCGATGGACATCGTCCTGTCCAACCGCATCGTCGGGGCCGAAGAGGCCGAGCGAATCGGATTGATCACCAGGATGGTCGCCGACGATGCGCTGGCGGACGAAGCCAAGGCGCTGGCGGCTCTCTACGCGGCTGGATCGCCGCTCGGTCAGGCGGGCGCCAAGCGGCTGTTGTGGAATGCCATCGACGTTGAGCGGGCATTGCCCGAAGAGTCGCGCACCGTCGCGACCCTTTCGGCGACGGCGGACAGCCGTGAAGGGCTGGCAGCCGTGATCGAGAAGCGCGCGCCCGTCTACCGGGGGCGTTGAGATTGCGGCGGGCGCTGGTCACGGGCGGTGCGAGCGGCATCGGAGAAGCGACCGTGCGCCGGCTTGTCAACGACGGCAATGCAGTGACCTTCTGTGACCGGGATGGGGCGGCGGGCGAGGCGCTGGCACAGGATACAGGCGCGGCGTTCGTGCAGTTCGATGCGAGCGATCCCGCGACGGTGGCGTTGGCGTTGGGCCAGTCCGATGCGTTCGACATCCTGGTCAACAATGTCGGTGCCGACCAACACGCCTTCTTCACCACGACCACGCCCGCCGACTGGCGCGCGCTGCTTGCCATCAATCTGGAAAGCGCATTCGCCTTCACGCTCGCCGTGTTGCCGGCGATGCAGGCCGCGCGGTTCGGGCGGATCGTCAACGTTGCTTCGGAGGCCGGGCGATTGGGGTCGAAGGGCGGTTCGGTCTACGCCGCGGCCAAGGCGGGGTTGATCGGCTTCACAAGATCGATCGCGCGCGAGAATGCGCGTTTCGGCATCACGGCCAATGCGATCGCGCCGGGGCCTGTCCATACCCCGATGGTCGATCGCGCTGTCGCCGAATTAGGCGACCGCATCATCACCGACATGGCCTCGCTCACGCTGGTCGGACGACTGGGCCAGCCTGACGAAGTGGCGCACGCCATCGCCTTTTTCGCTTCGGACGGAGCGGCTTTCATCACCGGCGAAGTGCTGGGCGTATCCGGCGGCATGGGCTGCGGCGCCTGATGTCACCCGAACAAGGATCACGGGAATGAACTTCGAATATACGCCGCGCCAGAAGGAACTGATCGAGCAGGTCTCGGCCTTCATGGACGCGCATATCTATCCTGCCGAAGCGATCGTCGAGGAACAGATCGCGGCGTTCGGGTCGAACCGCTGGCAGATCATCCCGGTGCTGGAGGAACTGAAGGCCAAGGCGAAGGCCGCCTGCCTGTGGAACATGTTCATGCCCCCCTCGTCCGGCCATGTGCATGTCGAGGACAGTTTCCAGTTCGATGGCGTGCAGCTCACCAACGTTGAATATGCGCCGATCGCCGAGATTCTGGGGCGTTCGCCGATCGCGTCGGAGGTATTCAATTGCCAGTTTCCAGACAGCGGCAATATGGAGCTGCTGCTGCGCTACGGCACGCTCGAGCAGAAGGAACGCTGGCTGCGCCCGCTGATGAACGGCGACACGCGTTCGGCGTTTCTGATGACCGAGCCGGGGATCGCCTCGTCCGACGCGACCAACATCCAGACCCGCATCGAGCGCGATGGCGATCAATATGTGATCAATGGCCGCAAATGGTGGACATCGGGGATCGGCGATCCGCGTTGCGAGGTCGTGATCGTGATGGGCAAGACCGATCCCGACGCGCCGACGCATTCGCAGCAAAGCATGGTGCTGGTCCCGATGAACACGCCCGGCCTGCGGCTGGTGCGGCCGCTGACCGTCTATGGCTATGATCGCGCGCCGCATGGCCATTTCGAAGTGGCGTTGGAAAATGTCCGCGTACCGGTCGAGGAATCGCTGGTGCTGGGCGAGGGACGGGGGTTCGAAGTCGCCCAGGGACGGCTCGGGCCGGGGCGCATTCATCATTGCATGCGCAGCATCGGGTCCGCCGAGCGCGGCCTGGAGCAGATGGTCAAGCGGCTGATGAGCCGCAAGGTGTTCGGTAAGTACATCGCGGAGCATTCGGTCTGGGAGGAGCGCATCTCGCACGCGCGGATCGAGCTGGACATGACCCGCTTGCTTTGCCTCAAGGCCGCGGACATGATGGATCGCGCCGGCAACAAGGCAGCGCGGCTCGAGATCGCGATGATTAAGATCCAGGCCCCGCGCATGGCGTTGAAGGTGCTGGACGACGCGATCCAGGCGCATGGCGGGGGTGGGGTCGGCGATGATCTGGGGTTGGCGCGCGCCTGGGCACATGAACGTACGCTGCGCTTGGCCGACGGCCCCGACGAAGTGCACAACCGCACCATCGCGCATCTCGAAATGTCCAAATATGCAGAGCTGCATCAGCAGGTGCGCGCCGACCGAAAGGCCCGCGGGTGCTGAGATGCAGGCGTGGCTAAGCCATGCGCCGGGTGGTCCGGAGACGCTGGCGCTCGACGATATGGCGCCACCGTCGCCGGTGCCAAGGCAGGCGATCGTGGAAGTGCATGCCTGCGGCGTGAACTTTCCCGATCTGTTGCTGATTGCGGGCAAATATCAACAGTCGCCGGATCGACCCTTTGCGCCTGGCGGAGAGATTGCCGGGATTGTGCAGTCGGTCGGGGCGGACGTGACGCATGTCGCAGCCGGCGACCGCGTGCTGGCCAATATCGGCTGGGGTGGATTGGCCGAACAGGTCGGCGTCGAAAGTGATCGGGTCGTTCGCATTCCGGATGCGATGCCGTTCGATCAGGGCGCCGCGTTTATCACGACTTATGGCACAAGCTATCACGCGTTGACCGATCGCGCGCAGTTGATGGCGGGCGAGACGGTGCTGGTTCTGGGCGCATCGGGCGGGGTCGGCATCGCGGCGCTCGACCTGGCGCTGACGCTCGGCGCGCGGGCGATCGCTGCTTGCTCGACACAGGCGAAAGTCGATTTTTGTCTGGCGCGCGGTGCGCAGGTCGGGATCGTCTATGGTGACGCGCCGACGGATCGCGACAGCCAGCGCGCGCTGACGCAGCGGCTGAAGCAGGCAACGGGTGGCGCAGGGGTCGACATTGTATTCGATGCGGTGGGCGGCGGCTATGCCGAACCCGCCTTGCGCGCGATCGCGTGGGGCGGGCGGTATCTGGTGGTGGGCTTTGCGACGGGGACCATTCCATCCATCCCGCTCAACCTTCTGCTGCTCAATAACGCGCAAGCCATCGGGGTCTTTTATGGCGAGTGGGCCGTGCGCGATCCCGCCGCTTATCAGCGCGGCGCAAGGGAATTGCTGAACCTGTACGAGCAGGGCCGGGTGCGGCCGGCGATCGATCGTCGCTACTCCTTCGCGGAAGCGCGGCGCGCCTTCTCCGATCTTGGCCGGCGATCCGTCAAGGGCAAGCTGGTCGTGACGCTTCGCTGAGCGAGGCCTGCACGGCTGACATGTGACGGGCGCTCATCCGTTTCGACAAGTTATATGCGGTTGTCCCCCGCGCGCCCTCTAACCCAAAAGGTCGGGGGCAGCCGGCCGTGCTGCCATCGAGCAAATCGAGTGGGAGAGTCGCGGTGGCGCAGGGTTTGGGAGCGAAATCGACCACCGACGACGTGCTTGCCGGCATCGACCTGTCGGGCAAGCGCGCGATCGTCACCGGCACTTCGGCGGGGTTGGGAATCGAGACGGCGCGCGCATTGGTCGCGCATGGCGCGGATGTGATCGGCACGGTCCGCAATGTCGCGAAGGCGGAGACTGCGACCGCCATTGTCCGCGAAGCGGCCGCAAAGGGAGGGGGCAGCTTTACGCTCATGGAGATGGACCTTGCGTCCTTCGCCAGCGTGCGCGCCGCCACGGATCGGCTGAACGCGGTGATGACCCCGATTGATATCGTCATCGCCAATGCCGGAGTTATGGCGACGCCGTTCGGCCTGACGATCGATGGGTTCGAAACGCAACTGGCGACCAATCATCTCGGCCACTTCCTGTTCATCAATCGAATCGCGCCGCTGATCCACGAGGGCGGGCGCGTGGTCGAGCTTGCCTCGTCCGGCCATCGCTATGGCGAGCCGGACCTAGACGATCCCAATTTCGAGCGCACCCCTTACAAGGCGGGCCTTGCCTATGGCCGATCGAAGACTGCGAATGTGCAGTTTGCCGTCGAGTTCGATTCCAGGCACAAGGATCGCGGCGTCCGTGCCGCCGCCGTGCATCCCGGCAGCATCCAGACCGAGTTGGTTCGCCATTTCGAGGATGGTGCGCTCGACAGACTGGTCGATGAGATGACTGCGTATCAGGAAGCGACCGGCGGCGATCCGTTCGAGTGGAAGACGATCCCGCAGGGCGCGGCGACGTCGATATGGGCTGCCGTCACCGCGCCCGGCGAACTGGTCGGCGCGCAATATTGCGAGAACTGCCATGTTGGCCGGATCGTCCCTGACGATCAGCCTATCACGCCGGTGAGCGAAGGCGTGCGCGCCTATGCCCTCGATCCAGAACGCGCCCGCGCGCTGTGGATCAAAAGCGAGGAATGGGTCGGCGAGCGGTTCTGATGCCGACTTGGCACCTGCGCGCAAGCCATAGAAAGGAACATCCAAATGCCCATCAAGACGCGGATCACCGAGTTGTTCGGGATTGAGCATCCGGTCATTCAGGGGGGCATGCATTATGTCGGCTATGCCGAGATCGCGGCTGCCGTATCCAATGCCGGCGGCTTGGGCATCATCACCGGATTGACGCAGGGCACGGGCGAAAAGTTGGCCAACGAGATCGCGCGATGCCGTGCGATGACCGACAAGCCTTTTGCCGTGAACCTCACCTTCCTGCCGTCCGTCACGCCACCCGACTATCCGGGCCTCGTCGATGCGGTGATCAAGGGCGGGGTCAAGATCGTCGAGACCGCCGGCAATCCGGCTAAGTGGATGCCGGCCCTGAAAGAGAACGGCATTACCGTCATCCACAAATGCACCTCGGTCCGCCACGCGTTGAAGGCGGAGACAATGGGTGTCGATGCGATGAGCGTCGATGGCTTCGAATGCGGGGGGCACCCGGGCGAGGACGATGTCGGCAACTGGATCCTGCTGCCGCGCGCCGCCGAGGCGCTGAGCGTGCCATTCGTCGCATCGGGCGGCGTGGCGACGGGTTCGCAGCTGGTCGCGGCGTTGGCGATGGGTGCCGATGGCGTGAACATGGGCACGCGCTTCGTCGCGACCCAGGAAGCGCCGGTGCACCAGAATGTGAAGGATGCGATCCTGGCCGCGACCGAGCTGGACACGCGCCTGATCATGCGGCCGCTGCGCAATACCGAGCGCGTGCTGATCAATGCAGGCGTCGAGCGGCTGCTGGAGAAGGAGCGGACGCTGGGCGACGCGATCACCTTTGCCGACATCGCACCGGAAGTGGCGGGCGTCTATCCCCGCATATTCAAGGATGGCGAGATGGATGCCGGCGGGTGGAGCTGCGGCATGGTCGCCGGCCTGATCCACGACGTGCCGACGGTGCAGGCGCTGATCGATCGCATCATCGGCGAAGCGGAGAGCCTCATCCGGCAACGTCTGCCGTCGCTCGTGGCGTAACGCGGCGACGACGTACCGGACGCGGGGACAGCGTCGCGCCAGCGACCCGCCTAGACTGATCGAGACGAGAGGGCGGTACTTCGGGAGGATCAAATGGCCTATGCGGATCTGCTGTGCAAGGCGGTCGAGCGCAATCGGGCCGGCCGTGCTTTCTCTGGCGTCGGCACGGCATATCGTTGGGCGGAACTGCGCGATATGACCGCGCGCTTGGCCAGCGGCCTGACCGCGCGGTTCGGAC
>NZ_JBYSZM010000059.1:0-25636 GCF_058787155.1 Sphingobium sp. FW305-3-2-15-F-TSA7
CCCCCCCCCCCCCCCCCCCCCCCCCCCCCCCCCCCCCCCCCCCCCCCCCCCCCCCCCCCCCCCCCCCCCCCCCCCCCATATTCAATTGAAAATCGAAATTAATAATAATCTGTTGGTTGCGTTATAAACGTATGATGCTTCGATAAGCGTTGAATGTCAAGCTAAAGTAAGGTGGTGGTGATATGGTGAATTCACTATGAAATTATGAAATACGTATATAATATTTGAACGTATTTTTGATATTTTTAAATTTTATATATGTGTGGATGAATTTGGAATGTAGTGAGGCGTCGGTTGATAGGAAAATTAGATTGCTACGGATAACTTGTCCGCTGGCGGAAAGTGTGGCAAGCGTGTCTATATCGAACTACGCAGTTGCGATCGGGATTGTGGAAGCTCTGCGTAGTCGCGGTTCCCGCTTGCCCTGTTTGACAGAAACTCCCCGACCCCATAGCGTTTGATGTCGTACGATCCGTGCACGCGATCGTGTTTTCCGACGCTCGATGGGCCTCCAGCAGGGCGAGATGACAAGGCCGTCCAGCGAACGTCCGTTCCAGAACTCAACAAGGCAGGGGGCTCCACAGCAATGACCGACTTGATCCAAAGCCGACGCGATTTCATCGGCAGGGCCGGTTTCGGCGTGGGCCTGCTTGGCCTGTCGGGCAATGCCTGGGCGCTGGGGTCGCCGGTGCCCGATCTGATCGTGTTCAATGCCAATGTCTGGACGGTCGATCCGGCGCAGCCGAGCGCGCAGGCATTCGCGGTCAAGAATGGGCGGTTCGTCGCGGTCGGGGGGAATGACGAGATCAAGGGTTTTGCGGGGCCGTCGACGCAACGGATCGATGCGGGCGGGGCGACGGTGGTGCCCGGTTTCATCGATGCGCATATCCATGCCAGCGGCGATATGGCGTTGTACGATGTCGTCGTCGGCAATCCGTTCGAGGTCGAGTTCGTGACGATCGCGACGATCCAGGATCGGCTGCGGGCACGCGCAAAGGAAACGCCGCCGGGCACGTGGATCAACGGCGCCTTCTATGACGACACCAAGGTGAAGGACAAACGCCCGCTCACCCGGCAGGATCTCGACCAGGTTTCGACCGAGCATCCGATCCGCGTGCGCCATCGCGGCGGCCATACTTACTGGTACAACAGCAAGGCGTTCGAGCTGGCCGGAATCACGCGCGACACGCCCAATCCGCCGGGCGGCGAATATTTCCGCGACGCGAAGGGCGAGCTGACCGGCCGCGCCGCCGAGCGCGGCAACGATATCTTCTACACCGTCGGCAAGGAGCCCGAATTCACCCCGGCGCAGCAGGCGGAGCGGGCCCGCGTCGCCGCCGCGCATTTCTCCAAGCAACTCGTCAAATATGGCGTCACCAGCGTGCAATCGAACACCGCGCAATATGACGATCTGGTCGCGCTGCAATCGGTGCGCGCCAGTGGCGACCTGCGCCACCGCGTCAGTTTCGAAGTGGCCGGCGACCTGCTGGAAGGGATGATCAAGAACGGGATCAAGAGCGGTTTCGGCGACGAATGGATCCGGCTGGGCGCGACCGCCGAACATGTCGTCGACGGATCATTCTCCGAACGGACGATGGCGATGTCGAAGCCCTATGTCGGATCGAACCCGCCTTATTACGGGATATTGGTCGAGACGCAGGATGTGCTGAACGCCTGGACCGAGCGCGTGCATCGCGCGGGCATCCGGCTGAACTGCCATGCCAATGGCGACCGCGCGATCGCGGCGACGATGACCGCGTATGAGCGCGCGCTTCGCGCAGTGCCCGTCGCCGATACGCGGCCGAAGATCACGCATTGCACGATGATCAACGACGATCTGGTGCGCCGCATCAAGGACAGCGGCGTCATCCCGACGCCCTTTACCAGCTATGCGTATTACAACACCGACAAGTTCGGTTTCTACGGCGCGGAGACCATGGATCATTGCATGGCGTTCCGGTCGTTCCTCGACGCCGGCATCCCCGTCGCCGCGGGATCCGATTATTTCCCCGGCCCGTTCGCGCCGCTGATGGGCATTCAGGGGATGGTGACGCGCAAGGGATGGAATGGCGAGACCTGGGGCGCGAAGCAGCGCGTGACCGTGGCGGAGGCGATCCGGATCAGCACCTATAACGGCGCCTATGCCAGCCATGAGGATGCGATCAAGGGATCGATCACGCCGGGCAAGCTTGCCGATTTCGTGATGCTGGCGGCGGACCCGCAAAAGATCGATCCGGAGAAGATCATCGACATCAAGGTGCTGCGCACGGTGACGGGGGGCAGGACGGTTTACGAGGCGTGATGGGGCATCGGGCACGCGAAGGCGCGAAGCTCAAGGAAGCGGCTCTCCGCGTCTCCGCGCCTCCGCGTGAACCCGTTCGCTCGGAGCTGGAGATGGTTCACGCGGAGGCGCGGAGACGCGGAGGGAGAGGGGCTTTGCGGGAAGCGTATTGTTGTCCTCCCCATGATGTCATCCCCGCGGAGGCGCACTGCTGTCCGGGATTTTGCTCGGTACTTGGGGCAACGAGACTTTCTCCTCCCTGCGCTTCAGCGCGGGGAGGGGGAGTGTCGGGTTGGATTGCCCCCGGCAATCCAAGACCGTGCCGGGGGGGCGCGATCGACCCGTCACTCCGCGCGAAGCGGCGTGGTGGAGGGGAATTGCGACGCACGATTCCTCGCCGTAACTGGAAAAAATCGTGCGAAAGTCGCCCAAAAGCCGCGCGCGGTGGCGGTATCGCATTTCCCCTCCACCACCACGGCTCACGCCGTGGCGGTCCCCCTCCCCATCTTCGATGGAGAGGAGAAAATCACGCCGTCTCGCGTCCTGAAGAAATTCCGGACACCAGTGCGCGGAGGCGGGGATACCGCTTGTTCTTCTTTTTCCGGACGCTTCACGGAAAAGCTGGATCCCCGCGTTCGCGGGGATGACAGGTGGGGGCAACCCGTTTGACAGGGGCGTGGCCGGCCCATAGCCCTTGGCGGAGCCAATCATCTCTGGGACATGCCGATGAAATATCCGTTCGCCGCCGCCGTCAGCGCGCTTGCGCTTTTCTCCTCCGGCGGGGCGCTGGCCCAGTCGCCCGAATTGCGGCCCGATCAACTGGCGTTCCGCGATCTCTACAAGGAGCTGATCGAGACCGACACGTCGGTTGCGACGGGGAGCTGCACCCTGGCCGCGGAGAAGATGGCGGCGCGGCTGAAGGCGGCGGGCTATAGCGACGATCAGCTGACGCTGTTCAAGGTCGACACCATGCCGCTCGACGGCGGGCTGGTCGCGGTGCTGCCCGGCACGTCGAAGACGGCGAAGCCGATGCTGCTGCTCGGCCATCTCGACGTCGTCAATGCGCGGCGCGCGGATTGGGAGCGCGATCCTTACAAGTTCATCGAAGAGAATGGCTATTATTACGGCCGTGGCGCATCCGACATGAAGGCGATGGTCGCGGCCTGGGTCGACACCATGGCGCGGTTCAAGCGGGAAGGCTTCAAGCCCAAGCGCACGATCAAGATGGCGCTGACCTGTGGCGAGGAATCGGGCGCGCGGATGAACGGCGCGCAATGGCTGGCCGAGAACAAGCCCGACCTGATCGCCGCGGAATTCGCGCTGAACGAAGGGGGCGGGGGCCGCACCGACGGCAAGGGCAAGGTCGTCACCCAATCGATGCAGGTGGGCGAGAAATCCAATCGCAGCTTCGAACTGGAAACGACCAATCCGGGCGGCCACAGCTCGATCCCGGTCGACGACAATGCGATCTACGAACTGTCCGACGCGCTGGTGAAGGTGCGGGCGTATAAATTCCCGATCCGTTTCAACGACACGACGCGCGTGTTCTTCGCCAAGGCGGGGGCGGTGCGCAACGACGATCTCGGCCGGGCGATGGTGCAGCTGAGCAAGGACCCGAGCGACAAGGCGGCGGAGGCGGTCGTCTCCGCCGATCGCAGCTTCAATTCGATGCTGCGCACCACCTGCGTCGCGACGATGCTGGAGGCGGGCCACGCGGCCAACGCGTTGCCGCAGCGGGCGAAGGCGACGGTGAATTGCCGGATCGCGCCGGGCGAGGATCAGGATACGACGCGCGCCGCGCTGCAACAGGCGATCGGCGATCCGAAAGTGAGTGTCACCCTGGTCGGGCGGCTGCGCCCGATTGCGGTCACCCCGCCGCTCGACCCGAAGATCATGGGACCCGCGGAGAAACTGGTCGCACGCTATTTCCCCGGCGTGCCGCTGATCCCGTCGATGTCGACGGGCGCCACCGACGCCACATTCCTGGCGCCGATCGGCATCCCCACCTATGGCGTGCCCGGCGGCTGGGGCGACCCCGACGGCAATGGCGCGCACGGGCTGAACGAGCGCCGCGAGATCCGCTCGGTCATGGTCGGGCGGGATTTCCTGTACGATCTGGTGAAGGCGTATGCGGGGCAGCCCTGAGGGGGGCTGATTCTCCCTCCCACGGGAGAGGCCCATTGCAGTCCGGGATTTCAATTTGGCGTGCGTTGGAAGGAGGTGTTCCATACCTCTTCCTGCTCCGCATCGTCATTGCGAGGAGCGTAGCGACGAAGCAATCCAGCGGTTGACGCATCCCTGGATTGCCACGCTTCGATCCGCAGGATCGAAGTTCATCCCGAGCGCTTGCCTTGGCAGGCAGTCGAAGGGCTCGCAATGACGACATAGGGGAGAAGGCGCCGAGTATCAGTTTTTGGAAAAAATTGTCTGATCAGGACAAATTTGTCCTCCATGGGTTGCATAATCTTGCGACTTGGCCGATGGTCCGCGCCATAAAGGGAGGCGCCAAATCATGATCTCGATCGCGCGAATGAAGCATGTCGTTCTGTCCGCAACGGCATTGGCGCTGGTCGCGCCTGCGATTCCGGCGCTTGCCCAGACCGGCGCCCAGACCGGCGCTCAAACTGCCGTCCAGGCGCCGGCGGATGCGGTGGCGACCGATGTCGCGCTGCAGGGGCTGGACGACTATATCGAGAAGGCGCGCCAGGCCTGGCAGATACCGGGGCTGTCGATCGTGATCGTGAAGGACGACAAGATCGTCTATGCCAAAGGCTTCGGCGTGCGCGAGGCAGGCAAGCCGGGCAAGGTGGATGCCGACACGATCTTTGCGATGGGATCGACGACCAAGGCGTTCACCGCGGCGGCGCTGGGCATGCTGGTCGACGAGAAGAAGATCGCATGGGACGGCGCGGTGCATGATTATATGCCGTCGTTCGAACTCAACGATCCCTATGTCACGCGCAACGCGACGGTGCGCGACCTGTTGTCGCACCGCACCGGCGTCGTCACCAATGGCGGGCTCTGGTACGGGTCGGGCTTCGACCGCAAGGAGATCATCCGGCGGCTGCGTTTCCAGACCGAGTCGCTCGGTTTCCGCAACCAGTTCCAGTATCAGAACGAGATGTTCATCGCGGCGGGCGAGATCGTGCCCGCGGTTACCGGCACCAGCTATGACAGGTTCATCATCAGCCGCATCTTCGAACCGCTGGGCATGCGCCGCACCAATACCAGCGTCACCGAGCTGAAGGGGATGGACAATGTCGCGACTCCGCACGCGCTGTCCGACGGCAAGATGGTGCCGATCCCCTATCGCCTGATCGACAATGTCGGCGGCGCCGGCGTGATCAATTCCAGCGCGCGCGACATGGCGCAGTGGGTGCGGATGCAACTGGGCGGCGGCACGTTCGAGGGCAAGCAGCTGATCGCGCCGGCGACGCTGGCGGAGATGCATACCGGCCAGATCGTGCCGCGCGGCGGCCCCGGCAAGATCTTCAAGTTCAGCGAATATGGGCTGGGCTGGGGCGTGCAGGAATATCGCGGACAGAAGGTCGTCCAGCATTCGGGCGGGATCGACGGGATGCAGAGCGTGATCGCGATGATGCCCGAAAAGAAGCTGGGCGTGATCGTGCTGACCAACAACCTGCCCAATCTGCTGGCCACTGCCGTCGAGCTGCGCGTGCTCGACGCGTTTCTGGGCGGCCCGGTGACCGATCACAGTGCCGTGCTGAAAAAGACGAGCGACGACGCGGCCCGGATCGCGCGCGAAAAGGCGGCGGCGAGCCCGGCCGCGGCCGCGGCGCCGACCCGGTTGCCGCTCGACCGCTATGCCGGCACCTATTCGAGCGACCTGCTCGGCGATATCCGGATCACGCTGGCCGACGGCAAGCTGATGCTCGCGCGTCCGGCGTCGACGGCGGTGCTCGACCATGAGCGTGCCGACATGTTCAAGGCGCGGTGGACCAGCCTGGGCCAGATCAGCGTCGTCGGCCAGACCCCGGCGGGCTTCACCTTCGGTGCGGACGGGCAGATCGCCACGCTGGTGCTCGGCGGCGACATCTTCAAGCGGAAATAAGCGTTTCGGGCGATTTCCTCCCCGTCGCGAAGCGACGCGAGGAGAAGGCCGACGGGCAGTCTATCGTGCCGTCCGCCGGGCCCCTGCAATGACCTGCCCGATCGCGGCGATCACCAGGTCGGGGCGCTGGTCCTGGATATAATGGGAGGCGTCGGCGACGCGGCGGTTCTCGCCGCGCGTGGACAGCGCCGCCAATTCGCGATGCGCCTGGGCCAGATCGGCCTGGAAAGCCGGAAGCTGATCGTACACCGCCTGCGGCGTGTTGGGGGGCAGATCCTGCATCTTCTCGGCCGACAGGACGATGAGCGGCATCGTGCCGTAGTTGCGCGCGGGATTGGCGACCAGTTCGGTGCTGCGCGCGAAATTGGCGGTCAGCGAGATCGTCGCCGCCCAGCGCGCCTGATCCATGTCGCGCGTCTTGAGCGCCGCGGAGAGCGGCCTGGGATAGCTGGGCGGATAGGCCAGGCAGTCGTCGGGGTCGGGCGAGGTCGGGGTCAGCGCGCCGCGCGCCACCGCCGCCGCGCAGCCCTGCGCCTTCTTCCGCATTTCGGCATAGATTTCCGCCGCGAAGACGGGGAGCGCGGGGGCGGCCTTTTTCTGCCGGGCTTCCTGATGCGGGATGCTGGGATCGACCAGCACCATGCCGATCACTTGCCTGGGATGGCGATCCTTGAACAGCAAAGTCTCATATCCGCCCAGCGAATGGCCGACGACGACATAGGGGCCCTTGATCCCGGCGCTTTTCAACGCCGCCTCGAGATCCGATGTCGTGTTGTCGACGCCTTGCGGCACCATGCTGCCGTCGCTGAAGCCGAAACCGGCGCGATCCCAGGCGCAGGCGCGGACATGATTGTCGCGCGCGACGGCGGGCTGGATGTTGCGCCAGGTCTGGCCCCAGTCGCCCAGGCCCGCGGTCATGATGACGGTGGGCGCGCCGCGGCCCATGCAGTTGAGATGGATGCGGCGGCCATCGGGCAGCTTCGCCAGGATGCCGGGCTTCACATAGGGCGCCAGCAGCGGATCGGCGGGCGGCGCGGTCTGCGCGCTCGCCATGGCCGCACAGGCGAGGCCGAACGTCACCGCAAATTCCGAAAACCGCATCGCTTGTCCTCCCCCGGACGGCGATCATGGCATCGACGCGAAATCCTGTCGATGCGCCCGCAGAGGCTCAGCGCGCGACCCGGACCAGCTCCATGTCGGGGTCTGTGCGGTCCGGTGCGGCCAGGAAGGCCTTGAGCTGCGCCTCGACCAGCGCCCGGTCGCGGAAATTGCAGGTCGATGCGCTGTTGGGATCGCTGCTGACAAAGCCGCCCGATTGCTCGACCGCCGTCCGCACCGACCCGCCGCAGGGCAGGATGGTGAGCAGATAGCGCCCGTCGCGAACCTCCATCAGCAGGAAGGCGGCGCCATCGTCATGCCCTTTGCCGTCCATCTTCTGCGCCTGGACGAGATAACGCCGATCGGCCGGCGACCCGAACGGCACGCTGACGATGCGCCAGGGCGTTTCGGCGGTGACCGACTGGCTGCCATCATCATTCAGCGCGACGCGGAGGATGTCGTCGCCTTCCGGAGGCGAGCCGGGTTCGACCAGGCGATAATCGCCGGCGGGAAGAATGGTTTCGCCTTCGCTCGCCGCATACCAGGCCTCTCCCTCCCAGCAGGAGGCCAGCAGCAAAGGGGCGATCAGGGCCGCGATCAGCGTCGATATCCTCATGTCGCCCAGCCTTTCACGCTTGCGTCCGATTGTCATGTCATGCGCAGGATCGCGGCACCTGCGGCGATGACGCAGGCGGCTGCGATCCGCGCCGCGCTTAGCCGTTCCTTGAGCAGCAGTCCGGCGATCGCGGTGCCGAACAGGATCGATGTTTCCCTGAGCGCCGCGACGACGGCCACCGGCGCCATGGTCATCGCCCAGAGCGCCAGTCCATAGGATGCCAGCGTGCCGATGCCGCCGATCAGTCCGAGATGCCAGTTGCGCACGGCATAGTCCGCGAATGCGCGCCGCCGCGCCAGCAGCGCCCATCCGGCGAGCGGCAGGCCGGTCAACAGGAAGATCCATAGCGTATAGGCAGCAGGCGCACCCGACCGCCGCACGCCCAGGCCGTCGATCATCGTGTAGCCGGCGATCACCACCGCATTGAGCAGCGCGAGCAGCAGGCCCGTCCGATTGCCGCCGCGCCGTCCGTCCGCCGCCATGCCGAATACGCCCGCGCAGATCACCGCCACGCCGATCCAGGCGGACGTCGACAGCGGCTCGCCGATCCAGGCCGTGCTCGCCAGCGCGACCAGAAGCGGCGCGGTGCCGCGCATCAGCGGATAGGTCTGACTCATGTCCGCGACGCGATAGGTGGCGGCAACGAGGATGAAATAGACGATCTGGAACACTGCCGAGACGGCGATGAACGGCCAGCTCGCCGGGGCCGGCGCGGGCAACAGGGGCAGGGCGACGACCGCGAGCAAAGCGGCCGATGCCGCCACCAGTACCGTCGTCAGCAGCGTATCGCTGCCACCCTTCACCACTGCGTTCCACATCGCATGGAGCGCGGCGGCGAACAGGATCATTCCGAAGACGGCGAACGGCATGTTCTGGCCAATATGGGAAATGGATGCGCTTCGCTACGAAGCCTGGCGTCATACGCGATCTCGAAGATGCTGACGCATCCTCGATCGGTTCGCTCAAGCGCCGCGCGGGCTGATACCAAGCCTCGATGAGTCGAACGCATCGAAACCTGGTATCAATCGACCAGCTTGAGCCCGACGATCCCGAGCAGGACGATGCCGGCAAAGGCCAGCCGTGGTCCTCCGGCCGGTTCTCCGAACATGATCGCGCCCAGTGCGAGCGACCCGACTGCGCCGATCCCGGTCCAGACGATATAGGCGGTGCCGAGCGGCAGGATCTGCAGTGCCTTGGTCAGCAGCACGATGAACGCGGCGAGCAGCAGCAACGAGGCGAGGCTCCAGCCGATATCGGTGAAGCCGGCCGATCGTTTCGCCGTGTAGGCCCAGGCGACGTCGATCAGTCCGGAGGCGACGAGCATCGTCCAGGCCATGGCATTGCCCATCGCTCAGCCCTCCGCCGCGATCGCGGACAGGCGTGCGGTTGCCGCCAGCCGCGCCGTCATCATCGCCTGCGGATCGCCGATCGTCGGGCCGGCATGCACGATCTCGGCGTCGGTGAGGCCGATGAACGCCAATGCGGCGTGCAGATAGTCGCTGGCAAGATCGGGGCGGCCCCAGCTCGGGCCCTCGCGATAATCGCCGGCGCTGGCGAGGATGACGGTCACCGGGCGTGGCGCCAGCAGCGGGGTGTAGCCCGTCGCGGGATCGAAGCTGAAACTCAGCCCCGGCTGGGTGATCAGGTCGATCCAGTGTTTGAGCTTGTAGGGGATGCCGAAATTCCACATCGGCGTCGACAGCAGCAGCCGGTCGGCGCGGTTCAGCCGATCGACCAGCGCCTCGACATTCGCCCATGCCCGGGCCTGCTCCGGATCATGCGGCTTGCCGGCGAGACGGGCATATTTGGCATCGAGCATCGCACCGTCGAATTCGGGCAGATCCGCGCGCCACAAGGGCAGATGGTCGATCGTCCAGCCCGACGCCGCGAACGCATCGGCAAAAGGGGCGGCAAGCGCGGTCGAGGCCGATCGCGCGCCGCGCGGCGAGGCTTCGATATGGAGCAGAATGGGCATGGTGATCTCCCGTTGGATGATGTGGGTGATCTAGTGTCGCATTCATGCAAAGGCTTGACGTTTCAGTGCATATCATCTTCGCATGGATGCGAAGATGATCGAGCATGACGATATCAGCCTGGTGGCGACGATCGCGCGCGCGGGCGGGCCCGTTCGCGCGGCGGCGGTGCTCGGCACGCATGTCGCGACAATCTATCGCCGGCTGCACCGGCTGGAGGATCGGTTGGGGCTCGGCCTGTTCGAAAAGCTCGATGGCCGCTATCTGCCGACACCCTTTGCCGAGGAGCTGATCGCCGCGTCCGATGCGATGCAGGCGACGCTCGACGAACTGGCGCGCAGGGCGGCGGGGCATGACGGGCGGTTGTCGGGAACGCTGTCGGTCACCACCACCGACACCGTGCTGCCGATGCTGACCCAGGCGATCGCGCCCTTCATCTCGCACCATCCCGGACTGACGATCGACATTTCCATCGGCAATGCGATGGCGGACATGACGCGGCGTGAGGCCGATATCGCGGTGCGGCCGACAAGCACGCCGCCCGAGACGCTGGTCGGCCGCCGGATCGGCGAGATCGCCTTCGCCGTGTTCGCGGCGCCATCTGGGGCGGACGCCTGGATCGGCTTCGACGAGAGCCTGTCGGCGGTGCCGGCGGCGGTCTGGCTGGACGAGCGGGCGGAACCGGCGCCACGCCTGCGCGTGAACAGCCTGTGGGCGGCGGCGCAGGCGGCTTCGGCCGGGCTCGGCCGTGCCGTGCTGCCGACCTATCTGGCGCGCGGCCTGCCGATCGCGCCGGTCGAGGGGCCGATCGACGCGCTCGGCTCCGAACTCTGGCTGCTGTATCACCCCGATCTGAAACGCACACCGCGCGTGCGCTATTTCGTCCGAGAGGTCGCGCCGCGACTGGCGAAGCTGCTGGCGGGTTGAAAGACTTTGTGAAGACGGCGATGCATGTGCATTGCTGCTGCGATCGATTCAACGCTTCAGGAAATCGCCATGCCCGAAACCCGTGATCACCATCTGGCGCAGATCAATATCGCGCGATTCCGTCTGCCGATGGCCGATCCCGTCAATGCCGATTTCATCGCCAATCTCGATCGCGTCAATGCGATCGCTGAAGGAAGCCCGGGTTTCGTCTGGCGGTTGGTGGGGGAGGGCGGCAATGCCACCGACATCCAGGCGTTCGACGATCCGGACGTGATCGTCAACATGTCGACCTGGGTCGATATCGATGCGCTCGCGGCCTTCACCTATCGCGATCCCGCGCATCTGGAGATCATGCGCCGCCGCAAGGAGTGGTTCGAGCGGATGGAGTTTTTCATGGCACTCTGGTGGATTCCCGCCGGCCATCGCCCGACACCGGCGGAAGGCAAGGCGCGGCTGGAGTTGTTGCGGCAACGCGGGTCGAGCGAGAACGCCTTCACCTTCGCGCAGCCCTTCGGTCCGCCGGGCACCGGACAGGCCGCGCCGCTGCTGGATCGCTGCGCATGAGCGGCGCCGTCATCGCAGCACTCCAGATCGGCTCGGATCCCAGCGGCAAGGCCGCCACGCTGGATGCCATTCTCGGTTTCGAGGCGGAGATCGCCGCTTCCGGTGCGTCGCTGGTCGTGATGCCGGAGGCGTTGCTCGGCGGCTATCCCAAGGGCGAGGATTTCGGCACGCGGCTGGGTTATCGTTTGCCGGAGGGGCGGGCGGCATTCGCGCGCTATCATGCCAATGCCGTCGATCTCGATGGGCCGGAGGTCGCGGCGCTGGCCGGGCTCTCGGATCGCACGGGCGCTGCGATCGTGCTGGGCGTGATCGAGCGTGCGGGATCGACGCTCTATTGCACCGCCTTGTTCATCGAGCCGGGACAGGGGCTGGTCGCCAAGCATCGCAAGCTGATGCCGACGGGGCTGGAGCGGCTGATCTGGGCGAAGGGCGACGGATCGACCATGCCGGTGATCGAAAGCCGCGCGGGCCGGATCGGCGCCGCGATCTGCTGGGAAAATCATATGCCGCTGTTTCGCACGGCGATGTACGCGAAGAATGTCGAGATCTGGTGCGCGCCCACCGTCGACGATCGCGACGTCTGGCGCAGCACGATGCGCCATATCGCGCATGAGGGGCGCTGCTTCCTGGTCAGCGCCTGCCAGGTGATGGCATCGCCCGGCGAACTCGGCACGCAAGCCGATAAATGGGACGCGGACCGTCCGCTGATCCGTGGCGGCAGCATGATCGTCGGTCCATTGGGCGATGTGCTTGCCGGGCCGATCGAAATGGAGACCGGGCTGATCACCGCGACGATCGACGTCGCCGAGCTGGCGGGTGCGCGCTACGATCTCGACGTGGTCGGCCATTATGCGCGGCCCGATATCTTCGGCCTGACGGTGAACGAGACGCCGCGGCCGGGGGTGACGATGCGGGTCGATCCGGAGGATGCGGCGGAGGTCTGAAGGAATGGGACGGGGGGCAACTAATCGTTGTCATCGCGGCAAAGGTTGGGCCGTGAACTGTTAAACGGGAATGGCCGAGAATGGGTGGTTAGCTGCCGTTCCGGTTTCTAGGGTCGCCAAGCGCAAAAGCGGCCCCGGTAAGGCATCCAGTGAGAGCCTCGCGCTCCCCAACGCTGAATGGTTCGCCCCGCCGGGAGTAGCCTCTCAGGACTCGGCGGTCTCCCTCATCGACGACATCGACGACGAAGTGCCGAACCGGATTATCGAGCCTTGCCGTCGGCCTGTCGGACTGTGGTGGTTTCCGGTGGCGTAGACTCAGCCGTCCACCCCAGTCCTTTCCCAGACACATTTCTACCCACTCGGTCGGCATTTGGGTGGAGCCGGTGAACGCAAGTCGCGACGACGCAGGATCGTCAGCATTCGCGTTAAGCGGAATGATGAACAAGATGGCGAACAGAAGCAATCCGCCAGCGACAAGCCACAGCAGAGGCTGCCTTAGCTGAACTGGCCCGCCGAGAGCATGTGGGTTACGTCGCATATGTTAGGCTATCATGGTGTGACACGGACGCAATGTTGGCAACGCAAGCGCGGCCGGAGTGGCTGCTTTCGGGAGGCAGAAGGTCCGGTCGGAACGACCGCAAGTGGGGCGCTTGCCGACGGTCCGGATATGAATCTACGACCTCGTGTCCCTCAACCGGATCGCGCTTTGTCTTGAGGGGGATGCTGGCCTCCACCGGCAAGTCCCGGATAGCGGGGCGTCTGCGGAAATGGTGAAGCGTTCCCGACATCCTGCAGGGCTGGAACCTTAAACTTCCGGCAGCCACCAGCGTATCAGCTTGTTGAAGTAGCGCACCCCGTCATAAGCCGGTGCGCCGGGCGCGAATTCGAAGCGGCCGCGCTGCAGGAACAATGCGCAGGTTCGATTGTCGATATAGGCCGTTCCACGGCCCGACGATGTTATCGGCCGGCAGGTCTTGACCCGGCCGTTCCGACCTATGCCGAGTTGGACGTTGCTGTGGCTTTCCGTGCCGTAGCGAATTGCCACGGGCGGATAGTCGTCGGACTTGAACGAGTATTTGAGCTGTCCATCCGTTGGTTTCAGGCGATCGGCGTCGGGAATGTCGTCGGGCGGATAGAGGATCGTCGCATTCGCATATCCTGGACGGGCAAGCGCCCAGGTCTTGATCTTCGCCGTGTGATCCCGCGGATTTCTGTAAAAGCCGAAATCCACATCGACAAAACCCCGCCCAAGCGCGGCGACCATGCCGGGCATTCTGCGGAACGTGGCCGACGCCATAAGCTGCGCACAGGCGGTTTGCGTCGCCTGCCGCAGCGACGGCCAGCCGACATCGCACGCGACCGCCTTTTCCCCTGAAGCATCGAACCACAGCCGGACCGTGAGCGAGAGCTCTTTGCCTCCAGGGGGCGGATCGACGTCGAAAGCATTGGGGTCGAATTTGAACGCGAATTCTCCGGCACCGAAAAGCTCGACATTGTCCGGCGTGATCGTGATCGCCGCAGAATCGGCAGGCGCAGGCGTTTCAGAGTCGGTCTGAGACTGAAGCGCGGCAGCGAGCGCGAACCACGGCAAAAGCAAGGCACCCAAGTCCATCGTTCCGGCCCCGTGTGGCGATATGCCCGATCCTATCGCATGAATGGCGGCCCGCAACGGGAATTGGCGGACCGGTGTGGCGCTTTTCTCCCAAAAGCGGCAGGGCAGGTTTGGAGCACTCCGACTCATATCCGTTGCCGGAATTGCGAAGGTTAGAGGGAAGCCATTTTACGCTACAAAAAACTATGGGCGCTTGTTGCAAACCGCTAGCCATAGAGCCGGTAGATAAAGGACGCATGCCCCTCCCAATAGGCAGATTGCCTCAAGGCGCTTCTCCGCAACGCAAGCCTCGATGTCCAATGCCGATCCGCAATCGCCCACGGCGATGCCGAGGAAGCAAAGCGCCACAAAAAACCAATATGTCGCTGACGTGATGACAATGCCGACCGGCTTCATCTCTCGATGCTGCCCGATCTTTCCGACGTGCACAATTGGGCGCCAGTCGGCGGTCCGTTTTACGAATCTGCGATCTGGTATCTCCCAACCGTTCGGGCTGATGGTGAACGAGACGCCGAGGCCCGGGGGGCGATGCGTTTGGATCCGGAGGATGTGGCGGAGGGGTGAAAGGGCGGCCGCATCGGACGGCCGCCCATGTCGCTATGTCCCGGTCAGAAACTCACGCGCGCACCCGCCGTGAACGCGGTTCCAACAGTGTCATAGTAGATGCTGCTGGTCGTGGTGATCGGCAGCTTGACGTCGAACAGATTGTTGACGTTGCCGAACAGGGTGAAGCGGTCGGCTATTTTGAACTGTGCGCCGATATCGACATAGGTTCGCGAGCCGATCTCATTGTTGACCAGCGTGGTGAGCAGGTGATTGAACTTGCCACCGCCGATGTGCCGCAACCGGGCATCCAGCCCCAGCCGATCATTCTGGTAATTCACGCTGAGGACGCCGCGCCAGTGCGGGATGCTGTTGGCGGTGGCGTCGCCGACATCGCCCGCCGTATCGACCCGGGTCAGGCCGGTGTCGAATATGAAGCGGTCCACATAGGTTGCCAATGCGCGGAAACGCAGTGTGCCCGGCAGATCCACGTCGATCCGATCCATCGAAATCGAATAGGACGCTTCGAAATCCAGCCCGCGCGTTTCGAAGCTCGCGATATTCTGTACGTTCGATAGCACCTGCGTCACCGTGCCGGTCGAATCCCGGGTGATGCGTGCGCAGGCGGCGGCGCTGCCGCGCGCACATGCCAGAGTGAGGTTCGATCCGGAAAGCGTGGCGATCGCGCCCTTCACCTCGATGTCGTAATAATCGACGGAGATGTTGAAGCCCTGAAGGAACGAGGGCGCATAGGATGCTCCGAGTGTCAGCGTCTTGCCGATCTCGGGCACCAGATCGGGATTGCCGCCGCCATAGGTCGTCACCTGCGCCGGGTTCGGATTATAGCCCGGCGTACCGGTGCGGCCGGCCGTGTCCTGGTCGACCAGCGGTCCGATGCCGATCGCCCGATTGGAGAAAAGCTCGCTGACGTTCGGCGATCGGATGTCGCGCGATCGGGTGGCGCGCAGCAGCAGATCCTCGAACAGGCGTACCGTCGCGCCGGCTTTCCACGACCAGATCCCGCCGCTGGTACTATAGTCGGAATAGCGGACCGCGCCGTTCAGATCGGCCTTCACCGCGCCTTCGGCATCGAGAAGCGGCAGGACGATTTCGCCGAAGCCCTCCTTCACGCTGAACCCGCCGGACACGGGCGCGCCGAATCCGGGCAGGCCGAATGCGCCGGCGGCGTCGAGAGCGCCGCGCGATCCGATCTGTTCCTCCCAGCGGGCTTCCGCGCCGACGACGATGGTAACGGGGCCGGCCCAGAGCGAAAAGGGATCGCCCTGGATCTCGAGCCCGGCTGAATCCAGCTTCGTCACGACGTCCGAATTCTGCGTCCCGCGAACATAGGCGAGCGCTTCCGGCGTATTATTGCCTTCGCCAAAAGGGTTGATGGGGCGGCAGGCGGGATCATCATTGGTGGCGATCGCATCGGCGTTCACCGCGCAAACGATCTGGCCGCCGCTTGCAACCGCATCGACCGCCTTTGCGAAATTGGCGGCGATCCGGGAATTCTGAAACTGCGAGTGCGTGTCCACTTCGCCATGGCTGTAATGGGCGTTGTATTTCCAGCCTTTGCCGAAGCGCCCCTCGATGCCGATCGCGCCTTCCTTGTTTTCGCGCACCGAGCCGAAGCGCATCGGGAACACGTCCTTGAAGACGCGCGACAGGGTGAAGCTGGCCTGGCCGGCGGCGGCAAGCTGGTTGCGGATGCCGGCGGACAGGAACGGATTGCTTGCCTGGATCGTCAGCGGCGCAATCAGGAAATCGGGAAAGAACACATATTTCGATGTCGCCCGTCCATAAGCGAAATCGGCCCAGAGCTTGGCGTTCCCGATCTCGTAGCTTGCGCGGGCATAGGTGTTGAACCGTTCGAAGGGGGAGGCTGCGTAAAGATCGTCATACAGGCCGACGGCATCGCTGCCGCCGATGCCCTGCGCATTGGGGCCGCTGAAGGGGCGCAGCGTCCCGTCATTGTTGAAGACCTGTCCCGCCAGCACGCCGCTGGTGATGACGCCGCCATGGCTTTGGTAGGAATTGACGTCGCGCGCGATTTGCGTGCGCAGGTCGGTCAAGCTGCCGGGGGAAACGCGGACGATGCCGGAACTGCCGAGATTGGGCCGTGAATTGCGGTCCGATATGCCATTGTCGTCGACATATTCCGCGCCGATCATCACATGGCCGGCGCCGTCGGCGAAGCGCGTGCCGAAACTCGCGTCGAAGCCCAGGCGGCGCGCGTCGCCACGCGACGCGATGCCGCTCGTTGCGCCGGCCGAGAAGCCTTCGAGATTGTCGTTCAGGATGATATTCACCACACCGGCGACCGCACCCGATCCCCAGGCGGCGGAAGCCCCTCCGGTTACCACCTCGACGCGTTCGACCAGACCGGTCGGCACGAAGTTGAGGTTGTTTTCGCCAGCGAAGCGGCGGCCATTGAGCAATGCCAGCGTCCTGACGGTACCCAGACCGCGCAGATCGACCGGCGCCACGCCGGTGAGGGTTCCGCCCACGGTGACGGCCGGATTGATCGTCGGCCGGAATTGCGGCTGATCGTTCAGCACTTGCTGAAGATTGGCGCGCGCGGCCTGGCGGATTTCGCTCTTGCCCAGCACGGTCGTCGGCGTCGGCTGGGCGAAGCCGGCGCGTTCGACGCGCGACGCGGTCACGACGATCGCGGCGCTCTCGTCAATCTCGGCCGCGGCGCTTCCGGCGCGTGCTTCCCCTGCGCGGACGATCGCGATCGCTCCCGTCGGATCCTTTTCGGCAATGAAGCCGCTGCCCTCCAGGATCCTGGCGAGCGCGCCTTCGGCGGAGCGCGTGCCGCGGACACCTTTGGTCCGGGCGCCCCGTACCTCTGTGGGCTTGTAGATGATCTGGATACCGGCCTGACGGCTGAAATTGTCCAGCGCGGTCTTCAGATCGCCTGCCGGAACCGAAAATGCCCTATCCTGCGCCTGTGCGGTCGTCGATACCGCCACGACCGCGACGCCAGCGGCTAGAATGGTCCTGAATGCATGGCTGGAAATCATCGTCCGTCTCCCCCCTTTTTGAACGGGCGGCGCGACGGCCTCCCTGTCGGTTGGACAAGCGACGGACGAATTACCCTTGGTCGTTATTCGGTGATTTCCAGTATCTGGCCGGTGTCGTGGACTTTCAGGCCATAGGCCTTGCCGAGCAGGCGCGCGAAGGCATCGACATTGCCGGCTTCGAAGCGGCCGCTGATCGTCATCCCGTCCAGGCCGTCGCCGATCCGCAGTTTTCGCCGATTGTAGCGATTGAACTCCGTGGCGGCTTCGCCAAGCGTCGTGCCGTCGAACAGGATCGTCCCGCTTCGCCAACTGAGCGCGGCCGCGATCCTGTCTTCGGATTTGGGCATGACAAGCGCGTTGGTGCCCGACGCCAGGGCCTGTTCGCCGGCGCCCAGCAGCTTCAGGGGGGCGGTCTCCAAACCGGTCGGCCGGATAGGCTCGACACGAACGCGCCCTTCGAGGACGTTGACCTGCACATCCTCACCATCGAGCCGCACCGAAAATTTGGTGCCGATGACGATCACGCGATGCATGCCCGCCAGCACTTCGAAAGGCTTGGCCGAGTCGTGCGCGACATCGAAAAAGGCTTCGCCGCGTTCGAGCCAGACGCGGCGCCGGTCGTCCGCGATCTCGGCGCGGATCGCGGTATCGGTGTTGAGTTCGACACGGGATCCGTCGGCAAGCGGCACGGTCGAATGTCCGCCCAGCACCGTCGCGAAGCGTTCCGGATCCTGGCCCCGCATCGATCGATGGATGAGCGTTGCAGTCAGGCACATTATGAGCAGCGATGCCGCGATCGCCCACGGCCGCCAGATGCCCATGCGCGGTGCGCTGCCCGTCGGGCGAGCGGGCGTTCTCAAGGCGGCCAGCCGGTCAGCCGCGCGCCAGGCGCTTTCAAGCCGGTAGAAGGAGACTTCGTGTTCGATGCACTGGTTCAGCCAGCGCCCGAATGCGGCATCGTCGGTCTCAGACCAGGTTTCGTCGTCCTGTCGGGCGAGCCACGTGGCGGCTTCCTGCTCGATGATCTCGACCGGCCTCATGCGCCTCGACTCCTTGTCTCGACATCATGTCCCATGCCCGGGCCGGCCGGTTCGATCCCTTCTCTCATCATGTCCGCCAGGCCGCGCATTCCGCGCGTCAGGTGCGCCTCCACCGTTTTCTGGCTGAGGCCGGTGTGCGCGGCGATCTCGCGGTGCGACATGCCCTCGACCTTACGCAACATCACAATCTCCTGGCATCGCGCCGGCAGCCTGGCAACGGCCGCTCTGACATGCCTCAATTCGTCACGAGCAAGGGCATATCGTTCCGGCGTGAGTTCCTCCGCTTGCGTCGGAACCTCCTCCATATCGGCGACGAGTTCGAAGGACACGATCGACGCGCGGCGCGCATGGTTGATCAGAAGATTCCTGGCGGTGGCGAAGACGAAGGCGCGGACATTGCCCGGCAACTCCTTGCATCCAGCGGCGAAGACCTTGGCATAGATCTCTTGCCGGAAATCCAGGACATCTTCGCCCGTCCGCCAGTTTCGGCGCAGGAAAGCCGTCAGGACATGCTCGAGAGGCAGCACCTCCCTGCAGAACCATGACTTGACTTCACTGCGCTCAACCATGTGCCTCCGTCGCTCCGGCGCCTCCTGCTTCATGGACAATCGAGCGCGGCAAACCCCTTGGCTGCGGACGTGGGAAGGCCTTGCCGGGAAGGGCCGGGTTCGGCCGAAAGTGGCCGCCATAGGGATCGGTCGATCTCGATTGTCTTCCAGTCGTGCGTGTCGTGTCCGTGCCGGGCGTGGCCGCGTCGATCGGAGGGGTGGTGTTCGATCTCAGCTTCTCCTCCCTTTCGGCACGGCGCGGCGGGCCCCGAATCGACACATCGACTGCATCTTGCAGAGCAGGAGAAGCATTAAGCTAAAATAATTAGCATAATGCGAAATTATAGGATTGGTGTGAGGATTGTCGGGGTGAATATGAAAGCAAATTTGAGAATCGCATTAGTTTTGACGGTTGGCCAGGTGGGGCTTCTCGCGCTTTCAACCAGTGCGCCGGCACAAACGATCGGCCGGACGGGCGCGGTCGTGCCGGGTTCTGCTGAGTGGGAGATGCGTTCCGAAAACAGCGGGGCGATCTACAGGATTTCGGTCGCGGAGCCGGTCTCCGGAGTGCCGGCGACGGGCATGCCGATCATCTATGTCCTCGATGGCAACGGTTATTTCGGCGTGGCGACCGATATGGCCCGCATCCAGGAGCTTGGTGCGGAGACTGGTGGCGCACTCGTCGTCGCTATCGGCTATCCGCTGGGCGACGATCCCCTCGCGACACGCGAACAGCGCAGGTTGCAGCGCGTGATGGATCTGACGCCGAACGCGCCCAAAGGCGCGGAAGCGCTGGTTGCCCGGCAAATGGGCGGCGCGCCGGTGGGGGGCGCCGAGCGGTTCTTCCGGTTCCTGAAGCGCGAGCTCGAGCCCGAACTTGCGCGCAGATATCGGATCGATGTGTCGAACACCGCATTGTTCGGTCATTCGCTTGCCGGTCGTTTCGCGCTCGACGTCATGTTCGGCCATCCCGAGAGTTTCCGGACGATCGTCGCGGCGAGCCCCTCAATCTATTGGGGCGGCGGCGACCTGTTGGCGCGCGAGAAGGATTTCGCGCGCCGCGTCGCGGAGGGCGGCAAAGGCCTGAAGTTGCTGATCACCGTCGGCGGGCTGGAGGAAACGGTGCTCGATCTGCCGCTTCCAGGCGATGCCGACCGCGCCGCTTATGCCCAGTATGTCCGCGAGGCCCGGACCGTGGAAAATGCCCGCGAAATGGCGGATCGCCTGGCGAGGCTCCCGTCGAAATCCGGTTTTGTCACGGACTTCGTCGTCTTCGAAGGCGAGACGCATACCAGTACCGTCGCCGCTGCATTGGCGCGCGGGATCCGCTTCGCCTTCGCGTCATTTCCCTTTCCTGGGCCGAAGGCCGGGGTGGATCGCAAGCCTTGATCGAGGCATTCCACATAGCCTGACGGCATGACCTTCATATTGCCGGCGATGGCATCCGCTATGGTGGGCGTTGTAGGGTGTACGATCATGAGGCTGTAGGCTAGTCGAATTAGCATGTGCCTCACGCAGGCTGCGAAACGAAGGTGACGGGATTATGGGTCAGGTGTCTCAGGCGACGAAAGCGGAGGCTGGCAAGGCTTTCAACTGGCTGCTCATCAGTCTTGCGCTCGCGATCGGCCTGGCGCTGGCCTGGCGTACAACGACCCTGCCGGCGTCGCTGCCCAAATCCGCGCCCGCCGACGCATTCTCCGCCGAGCGTGCGATGGACGATGTCCGCGCGATCGCGGTGCGCCCGCATCCGATCGGATCGGCCGAGATCGAGCAGACCCGCACCTATCTGATGTCGCGGATGCAGGCGCTGGGGCTCGATCCGCAGATCCGCACGCAGACCGCGATCACGACCCATCCGCATTTCAAGGACCTGGCGCTTGCCGGCCGCGTCCGCAACGTCGTCGGCGAGCTGAAGGGGAGCGATCCCGCGCTTCCGGCCGTGCTGGTGATGGCGCATTACGATACCGTGCCGCATTCGCCGGGCGCGGGTGACGACACGTCGGGCGTTGCGGTCTCGCTGGAGATCGCGCGCGCTCTCAAGGCTTCGGGCGGGCTGAAGCGTTCGGTGATCTTCCTGATGACCGATGGCGAGGAAGCCGGCCTGCTCGGCGCGAGCGCCTTTTTTCACGACGATCCCCTGCGCAAGCGTGTCGGGCTGGCGATCAACCTGGAGGCGCGCGGCGACAATGGCCGCACCCAGATGTTCCAGACCAGCCCGAACAGCCGCGGGCTGATCGAGGTCTATCGTCAGGTCGTGCAGTCGCCCTCGGCGGATTCGCTCACCGCGACGCTCTACAAGCGCATGCCCAACGACACCGATCTCACCATCCCCCTGTCGAAGGGTTATGCGGGATTGAACTTCGCCTTTGCCGGCAACCAGATGGCGTATCACACGCCGGTCTCAACGCCGGAGAGCCTGAACCCCGGCAGCCTGCAGCATATGGGCGATCAGGTGCTGCCCACGGTGCGCGCCTTTGCGCAGGCCGGAACGCTGCCCAAGGCCATCGACGAGATGGTCTATGCCGATCTGCTCGGCCTCACATTCCTGTCCTATCCCGCCTGGTTCGGCTGGCTGCTCGCGCTCGTCGCCGTCGGCACCGCGTTTGGCGCGCTGGGGCTGGGCATCGCCCGGCGCCGGATCGGCTGGGGAGAAGCGGCGCGGGGTGCCGGCGGATTGCTGGCGCTGCTGCTTGGCATCGCCACCGCCTTGCTGGTCGAGCTGCGCCTGGCGTCCTTCCTGCTCAAGGATGTCGCGTCGCCCTATGCCCTGATCTCGCAATTCGACTGGCTGCTCGTCGCCGCCGGGCTGATCGCCGGCGGTGCCGGCGTGCTGCTGCTGCGCGCTGCCGCCGATGGCAAGCGCCGCGCGGCGGCGCTCTGGCTGCTTGCGGCGGGGCTGTTGTGCGGTGTGCTCGGCAGTTTCAGCCTGGTCGCGATGGCGGTCGGTCTGGTCGCGGCGTTGCTCGCCTTTGTCAGCTTCGGCCGGCCGGCCGGCCTTGCCGGCTTCTTCGCGGGCGCGGCTGCGCTGCTCGCATTGCTGACGGCGGTGCTTCAGGTCGTGCTGCCCAATGGCGCGCACGCATTGGTCTGGCCGCTGTTGCCGCTTGCCGGCATCTCGGCGCTGCTCGTGCTGGCGCCCGAGCGCGCGGCCCGGCCCGGGGCCTGGATTGCGATCGGCGTCGCCGCGGCGCTGCTCATCGGGCTGATGGCGATACAGACCTATGGCTTTTTCGTGCTGCTGGGGCCGATGCTGCCGATGATCGTCACGCCCTTCGTCGCGCTGGGCGTGCTCGGCCTGGCGCCGCTTTTCTGGTCGCTCAGGGGATCGGCATGGGCGGGCGCGGCCGTGCTGGCCGCCGGCATCGCGCTGTGCGCGTTAACCGGCATTCGCGGGCGCACGCCGACGCCGGCGACGCCCGAACTGGTGCAGGCCTTTTACCTGACCGATCTCGACAAGCGGACCAGCTATTGGGTGACCACCAAGCTCGATCCCGCGGGATGGACGAAGTCGGTGCTGGAGCAGGATGGCGGCACTGCGCGCCGCCAGCCGATGGAGCCGATGTTCAAGGAACCGCCACTGGCCGCGCGCGCACGGCCCGTCGCCTTTGCCCGCCCGATGCTCGACCTGGCGATCGCCGGCGAGGGCACGGCGCGACGCATCGGCCTGCGCGTCGCCAATGCCAATGGCGGCCGTTATCTGCAGATCTTCCTGAAATCTTCGGTCGATATGACGGGGGTGACGCTGGAGGGGCGTCCGCTGCCGGGCAAGCTGAGCGCGGGAAAATGGTCGCAATTTCCCTTTTATGCCAGCGGCACCGATCCGGTGACGGTGACGATGGCGGTACCCGGCGTGCGCGGGCAACTGGAGGTCGAACTGATCGAGGTTCGCGACGGCTGGCCGGCGGGTGCGAAGGTGCCGGCACGCCCTGCCAATATGGTGCCGATCGGCCGCGCCGATACCAGCATGATCCTGGCCCGGTCCAAACTCGGCTGGTGATTTCGAAAGGCGTTCTTACCGCAAAAGGCTGAGCGCCAGCGACGCAGCGCGGGATTGCAGTCTTTCGAGTTCGGCCACGCCGATCGATGCGACCGCGCCCGAATAAGGCCAGACGAGCGACACCAGGACGGTACCGAACATCATCGAGAAGAAGCCGGGGTCGAGCTCTTGCCTGAACAGGTTTGCGGCGATGCCGCGCTGATGGGCGGCGCGAAGCGCGCCGACCATGCGGGCGACCCCGTCGATCCTAGGCGTGTCTTCGACCGCACCCAGGGCGGCGGAGATCGGGCCGAATCCGCCCGGCGTCGCCAGATCGCGAAGGATCATCCGGGCGTAGGCAGGCTTGTTCGCGAAGAACCAGACCAGGCCGCGCGCCCAGCTTTCCATCCATGCAATGGGGTCGAGCGCGGGATCGGGGCTCAGAAATTGCGCCAGATCCTCCACCATCGAGCGGGCGAGCTCGGCGATGATCGCTTCGCGGCTTTCGAAATGGCGATAGATGGACGGAATCCGGATACCGACCGCATCGGCGATATCCTTGAGGCGCATCTCCTCGACACCGTCGCGGGCGATCAGGCGCATCGCTTCTTCAAGGATCAGGCTGCGCGTGCCGACCTGCTCGTTCTGGCGCAGCCGGCGGCGCGGCGCTCTCTCGCTCATCAATCGTTCCCCGGCGCTCGTCAGGATTGGCGAGGCTAATTGTCATAGCATCAAGGGGCTTGTCGATGCGCGATTCCCGAGCCTCTTGTCGACCGGCGCGGTTTCGTATCAACTAGGGATCATGCATCGCTACGATGAACGCGCCCTGTGGCTGGCCCGCAACGTGCTTCCGCACGAGCCGGCGCTGCGTGCGTGGCTGTCGCGGCGGCCGGTCGACGGGCTCGATATCGACGATATCGTCCAGGAAACCTATGCGCGGCTGAGCACGACCCAGTCGGTCGAGGAGATCCGCAATCCGCGGACCTATCTGATCACCACCGCGCGTTCGGTGATCCTGAGCCATATCCGCCATGCCCGCGTCGTGCCGATGCATTCGCTGGCGCAATTCGAGGCGGTGGATTTCGTATCGGACGAGCCCGACCCCGAAACCATTGCCGCCGACCGCGACGAGCTGCGCAAGCTGGCCGAAGCGATCGCGCAATTGCCGCCGCGCACGCGCGAGGTGTTCGTGCTGCGCCGGGTGAAGGATATGTCGCAGCGCGAGGTGGCGCAGGAACTGGGCGTCGCCGAAAGCACGATTGAAAAACAGATGAGCAAGGGGTTCCGCCGCCTCGCCGATATCCTCGGCAGGGGTGGCAAAGCGGACGCTGGCGCGTCTAGGGATAGAGTGGAAGGAAATGTTGCGGCGCATGCCAAGAGAGACAAGCCAGGAGATTGACGTCGTCGCGGCCGACTGGGCAGCGCGCATCGATCGCGGTGCGCTGTCCTCGGCGGATGAAGGGCAGCTGGACGCCTGGATCGCGGGCGATCCCCGGCGGCTGGGCGCGTTCATGCGCATGCGTGCCGTCGCGCTCCAGTCGAACAGCGCAAAGGCGCTTGGGCCCGATTTCGAGCCCGAAGCCTTTGCCCAGGCCGATCCGCCCGCCGCCACGCCGATCACGCGCCGCCGCATGTTCTGGCTCGGCGGATCGGCGGTCGCGGCGTGCGCGCTCGGCGCGATCGGTCTCAGGCTGGCGACCGGTGCGACCACATACGATACAAGGATCGGCGAAATGCGCGTCGTGACGCTCGAGGACGGATCGATCGTCACGCTGAACACCGCGTCGCGCATTCGCGTTGCGTTCACCGACACGCGGCGGACAGTGACGCTGGAGGAAGGCGAGGCGCTGTTCGATGTCGCCAAGAATCCGCAGCGTCCTTTCTTCGTCGAGGCGGGCGGCACATCGGTGCGTGCGGTCGGCACCAGCTTCACGGTGAAAAGGCTGAGCGACGCGCCGGTCGAGGTGCTTGTGCGCGAAGGCATAGTCGATGTCCGCCAGCCCGCCGCGACGCGCGCGGTGCGGATGACCGCCAATATGCGCATCGTCGCCGGCAATGCGACGATGCCCGCGCGGCCGATCGAGATCGCGCAGACCGAGGTCGACCGCGAAACCGCCTGGCGCAGCGGCCGGATCGCATTCGAGGGCGAACCGCTGGCGCAGGCCGTCGCCGCATTCGGACGCTATAGCGACACCCGGATCATCATTGAGGATCCCGGCATCGGCCGCGAGGAGATCACCGGCCTGTTCGCGACGAACGATCCCGTGACCTTTGCCAAGGCGGCGGCGGCCAGCCTCGAACTCAAGGCGACGATCGGGCCCGGCGAGGTGAGGTTGTCACGCTGAGGCTTCGCCCCGTTCCCTCTCCCCCTTCAGGGGGAGAGGGTGATCGAGCACAGCGAGATCGGGAGAGG
>NZ_JBYSZM010000060.1:0-25253 GCF_058787155.1 Sphingobium sp. FW305-3-2-15-F-TSA7
GGGTCGGGCATGGGGGCGGCCTCGGCGAAACTGCTCGCCAGCGAGGGCGCGGCCGTCATCGCCACCGATATCTGTCCCGACTCCGGGGAGGATGTCGCCGCGGCGATCCGCCGCGCGGGCGGCACCGCCATCTTCGCGCGGCATGACATCGCGGAGGAGGAAAGCTGGGTCTCGGTTCTCGATCGGGCGCTGTCCGCATTCGACGGGCTGGACATATTGATCAACAATGCGGGGATCGGGGAACCGTTCGGCACCGTCGAGGCGCTGAGCCTCGATCAATGGCGCGCGATGATGCGCGTCAACCTCGATGGGACCTTCCTGGGCATCAAGCACGGCATCGGCGCCATTCGCCAGAACGGGCGCGGGGGCTCGATCGTCAATTTCTCGTCGATCCTGGGGATGGTCGGCAGTGCCAACACCGCCGCCTATGTCGCCAGCAAGGGGGGCGTGCACCTGCTCACGAAATCGGCCGCGCTCTATTGCGCCGCCCAGCGCAACGGCATCCGCGTCAATTCCATCCATCCCGGCTGGATCCGGACGCCGATGTCGCAGGGCGCGCTCGACAACGGCAAGAGCGTGACGGCCGGCGCGAACCGGGCGATCGAGGCGACGCCGCTCGGCCGCTTCGGCGAACCCGAGGAAGTGGCCTATGGCGTGCTCTTCCTCGCGTCGGACGAAGCCAGCTTCGTCACCGGCACCGAACTCGTGATCGATGGCGGCTATCTCGCGCAATAGCCGCAGCGGGACCCCGACGCGGCGACGCGGACGATGATCGTGCGGCGTGATCGGTTGACATCCGATTGGCCACGGATCAGTCCTGCGACGATCGGATGCGGGCCGGTCTGGCATTGCCGGTCTGACGCCGACGATCGCGCGCGACGGGCCAGGCCGATGACGAACCACGACAGTGCAGGCGCGCCGGCGGCGGAAGTCCGGGAATGGGGCTGCTCGCAATCCTATGAGGATCTCGTCGCGCTCATCTATCAGGGGCCGCTCGACGCACAGCCCTGGAAAACCTTTCTCCAGCGCCTGCGCGGCCATCTGGGCAGCGACGTCGCCGCCATGACCCTGCGCCACTTCTCCGGCGATCTCCCGCAACTGGTGATCTGGGAAAGCGACGGACAGGGCGACGACGCCGAAGCGGTGCGCGGATCGCGCCTCAGGCTTTGCGACCTGGATCCGCTGGGCAAGGCGCTGACGCGTTCGGGCGACGTGCGGATCCTCGATGAGGTCATCGCCCGGGACGAACTGGTGAAGACCAGTTTCTACACCGAGCTCATGCAGCCGTTCGGCATCGAATATCAGCTGGGCATATTGGTGTCCGAACCGAGCGGATGGAAATGCGGCATGGGGCTGATGAACGGCCCCTCGAACCGCAATTTCGATGCGGCGGACAAGGCCTGTCTCCAGCGGCTCATCCCCCATCTCGAACGGGCGCTGAAGACATATGCCAAGCTCGAACAGGCGCGCTCGCTGGAGATGGTCCTGGCCGACACGCTGGAACGGATGTCGATCGGAACGGTGATCCTCGACGGGACCGGCGCGATCATGGAAGCCAGCAGGATGGTGGAGGACATCCCCCAGCTCCTCGTCACCCGCGGGCGGCTCGCACTCTCGTCGAGCCCGGCCAACGCCCAGTTCCAGAAACTCGTCAAGGAGGCGCTCGCCCATCGCAACCGCAATGCCGCCACCAGCTTCATCGACGCGCTGCGCGTGGAGGGAGGGGACAGCGATCTGGGCCTGCTGGTGCGCAGCGTGGAATGCTCCGAACAGACGCGCGGCGACGTCTATCCGGCGGTCATCATCTATGTGTCCGAAGCGGCGACGCGGCGGCTGGCCTCGGATCAACTGGTGGCGCGCATCTTCGGCCTCAGCCCGACAGAGGCGCGGCTTGCCATGCATCTGGCCAACGGCATGAGCCTGGCGGAGGCGGCCGCAGCCCTGGGCCTGGCCGAAAGCTCGGTCAGGACCTACACCAAATATGTGTTCGCGAAACTGGGCGTCAGCCGACAGGCCGATCTGGTCCGGCTGGTCCTGAACAGCGTGGCGCTGCTTGCCTGAGGGCCCGGTGGATCGTGAATTCATGAACTCGGTGCCGCTGGCGTGTCCGGCACTGGTGGAAAGCGGACGCAATGACTAAGGTGCGATGGCGCCGTAGACACCCCAAATGTCTTCGATCCGATCTGCGCTCGCGTACCAGCGAACCGACCAGCGCGTCTTGATCACAATGCCTTTGGTAACGCTTGCGCTTCTTAAAGCGCTTTCGAAGCCGCCCGAATTCACCGAAAAACCTTGATTTCGCAGTTGATCGACAAGGAGAGCTTCGCTCATGCCGACAGGAAACTGCGCTTTGACACGCTCGTCGAACACCCGTTCCCCCTCGGAATAAACTGAAGGAAGGTTCCGGCCTATGAGCGGCGTACGAGGATAGGGCCAGCGCATATGAACGATTTTCGCATCGGCTCCAAATGTCTGCAAGTGGGGCGTTTCCGGCCATATCAGTTTTAGGGGCCCGGTTCGGTCCATCGGCTCCACCGCGCGCCTGATCATGGTGGATGGCGGCCTGCGCCGGTAGCGACAGGCTGCCATCCGGGGGCGCTATTTCAGCGGCAGGAACAATTCCACGACCACTTCATGGATCGGTACGTCCGGAAAGTGGGAAAGTTCTCGCCGGCAATAGATCGGGAAATCGCGCACCTCCTCGCCGCTGGTCGGAAGCCAGTCGCGGTAAAGATAGAGCGCGGCGGGCTCCAGATTGTTGGTGGCGCTGACGAAGCGCAGCACGGCGCAGCGCCCGCCGGGAATCACGCCGGGCTTCATGCCCGCATCATTGGGCGCGATCGGCTGGTCGGTCTCGATGCACAGATCCATGCTGTAATCGGCCGGGTTCGCCGGGCAGCGCTCGGACCGGAAGATCATGTAGGTCGGGCATGTCTCGGGCGACAGGTCCGCCGCCTTGCGCCAGGCGATCATCCGCTGCCTTGTGTCGCCGATCGTCGCCCGGTCGCCGCGATGCTCCATGATCGCCACCGGCGTCGGGGGCATGTCGCGGATCGTTACATCGTCGGGAGTGAAGATAATCTGCATGAGCTTGTTCCTCGCATTGTCGAGAGGCCCGAAGGCCGCAAGCCACGGTTCCCAGTCGGGAGATTTCCGGAACGACGAAGGCGACTGCCCCAGCCGTCGCCGGAAAGCGCGGGCGAAGGCATCCGGTGCATCGTAACCGGCATCCATCGCGATGTCCGTGACGCTCCGGGCGTCCTTCGCGGCCAGCCGGTGCGAAGCGCGCTTCATCCGGGCAAGCTGGACATAACGATGAACCGACAGTTCGAAGGTCGCCGTGAACTGCCGGTGGAAATGGAATTTGGAAAAGGCCGCGATGCGGCTCACCGTGTCCAGATCCAGATCGCCATCGAGATGCCGGTCGATATGGTCCAGCACCCGCCGCATCCGGGCATGATAATTCTCGAGCGCCGCCTTCATGATCCCATCCTCTGTGGCGGCATCAGCTAGTCGCTCATCGCCATGACGCGCTCGACCGATCTTGCGGTTTGGAGCGCCCCCCCCCGGAAACCCCCAATGGCGGCGGCCGATCCGTTTCCACCGGATCCCAGCCTGCTCTAGAAAAGCGTCCGCGTCGATCGGGGGTCGAAGGTCGCGAGCGGCTGTCCCGCCGCGACGCGGTGGACAAGATCGGCATTGGCCAGCAGCGCGCGGCCGACGCCGACCAGGTCGACATCGCCCCGCGCGATCCATTCGGCGGCGCGCGCGATCGTATCGCGACCCGAAGCGTCCGGGCGCCAATGCCCGTCCGCGGGGCCGGGGGGCAGGCCCGCGCCGCCGACCATCATCGCGGTCCGGCCCGTCAGTTTCTTGGCCCAGCCCGCCAGGTTCAGGTCGGATCCCGGAAAGGCCGCGTCCCAGAAGCGGCGCGTGCTCGCGTCGAATATGTCGACGCCGGCATCGGCGATCGGGCCGAGCAGCGCCTCGAGTTCGTCCGCCCCTTGCGCGAGGCGGGCACGATAATCCTGCGACTTGTGCTGTGAAAAGCGGAACAGGATCGGAAAGCCGCTGCCGACGGCGCAGCGGATCGCGCGCACCGTCTCCACCGCGAAACGGCTTCGTCTCGTGACGTCGCCGCCCCACCGGTCTTCGCGCCTGTTCGTGTCCGCCCACAGGAAACTGTCGATCAGATATCCGTGCGCCCCATGGATCGCGACGCCGTCGAAGCCGATCCGCTTCGCCTGGCGCGCGCTGCGTGCATAGGCGTCGATGACGTCGGCAATGTCCTCCTCGGTCATGGCGCGCTCGGCGCGCTGCGCAAGATCGACATAGCCCGGGTCCAGCGAATGCACGCCGACCGACCCCCAATGGCCCGACGGGCGCAATTGTTGCGGGGGGGACGCACCGATCAACGATCCGAACAGGGGCCCCTGATGCCATAATTGCGGAAAGACGAGGCTGCCGGCGGCGTGCACTGCCTTCACGACGCCGGTCCAGCCGGCATCGGCGGCCTCGCTGCCCAGCCTCGGTATGTCGGGATGGTCGATCGCGGCGGGGTGATCGATCCCGGTCCCCTCGGTCAGGATGATCCCGACGCCGCCCTCCGCCCGCCTGCGATAATAAGCGGCCACATCCTCGCCCGGCACGCCGCCGGGCGAAAAGCTGCGCGTCATCGGCGACATGACGAAGCGGTTGGGCACTCTCAGCCCGCTCACTTCCAGTGCGCCGAACAATGGCTGGATCGCGGTCATGCGGGCCTCGTGGCGGGAATGATCGCCCGGATCGCAGGGGCCGCCGCTTCACGGTTAGGCCGGTCCGGAACGGTGACGATGCGTCGCGCGCCGCAATGGATATGGGTCATGGCCATTCACTGCGGCCAACCCGCAGCCCCGGCCACTCCCAGATGGGGATGGCATTTGACGGTTCGAAAGACGCTGGGGGCCGTGGCTGGAGAGGGACGCCGTTGTATCCGCTATCGGCGCGCGTCATCCGTGGAACGAACGGCCCGGCTCAGCGCTTTGCCCCCAACGCTCCGAAACGGGCATCGCGCAGTCCGGTCAGGATCATGTCGCCATCGGCGCCGACCCGGAACTCGCCATAGGCCGCGCGCTCATAGGCCTTCGCCTGCCCTTCCTCGAAGAAATAGGCGTTGGTCGCGAAGTTCGGCTGCCCGTTTCGAACACGATAGCGAAGCGCGATCTCGTCCGGCGCCAACGGCCGGCCGTCGGAGAAGCGGCGGAACCGGCCGACGCCGTGCGCATCCAGGGCCGCCACGATCCGGCCGTCGGTCAATCTCTGCCGGCGATCGAAGGGGAAGGCCTGGTTGGCCAGCGCGAAATCGAGCCGCATATAATCGCCCTGCATCAGCGATCGCGGATCGACCGGGGCCAGTTCGAGCAGGACCACCCGGCCTTGCGTCAGCAATTGCTCGCGCTGATGGATTCCGAAATTGACGATGGCCAGGACGGCGAGCCCGGCGACCAGGGCCACGCGCTTACGCATGTCCGCTATCCATCGTGCCGGAGGCGGCGGAACCGCGCCGCAGCGCGAGCCGGACGAGGAGCAGGCACAGGCCGGTGGCCGCCAATATGCCGGATTTTTCGAGCAGCGTGGCGTGCAGGCTGTAATAGAAATGGGAGACGAAGCCGAGCAGGCTCAAAATCCCCAATGCGGCGAACAGCCTGTCGCCGACCGCGAAGCCCAGCAGCAGGATCAGCAGCGCCGAGGCGAGGCCCGGTGCCGTCAGCGAGACCAACCCCAGCACGAGAACGATGGCGGCGGCCGCGCGTGCGGCGGGGCTTCGCGGACTCACGCCCTCGCGCATGATCAGGACGATGGCGACGAAAAGCAGGACCGACGCCGTCAGCCCCCGGCCGATCAGCGGGCCGTGGATCGCGATCCAGCGCGACGCCTGGACAGCGTCGAACAGGCCCCCCGTGTCGAACAGGCGAAAGGTCTCGACCAGCAGCAGCGCCAGCACCAGCCCATAGCCGACCGGGCGCCACAGCCCGCCCCTGGCGGCCCAGATCTTCGGCTCCAGCCAGATCAGCGCCAGGCCCAGGCACAATATGGGGGCGGACAATCCGTGCAGCGCCGCCGCGTTGATCGCCAGCGCCACCGCGATCGCGGCACCGCAGGTTGCGAGCAGACGATGGAGGAAATTCGGGACGAGAAATGCCAGCGCGGCCTGCATCGCGGCGATGGCGATATAGAGCAGCGGCGCCCAGCCACTGAGGATGTCGGCAAGGCCCATGATCATCAGCCCCTGGCCGGCAAGGCTGACGGCCAGGCCGAATTGCTCGGCGAAATCATTGCCGTCGAAGCTGCGGAACAAGGCGAAGGCGCCGCCGCAACAGGCCGCGCCGACCAGCAGCCCCGATGCGGGATCCCGCATCACGAACGCGAAGGCCGCACCCACAAAGCCCAGCAGGAACAGGGCGCCGATCCATCCGGCGATGCCGAGCATGACGCGTACGTACCAGGGCGAAGCCGAACGGTCCGGCACCGGCATCCCGCCTTCGACCAGCCTGTCGGCGCTGAGCCGGGCCCACAGGGCGGCCGCGGTCATGCCGGCTGCTCGCGCGCAACCGACTTGAGCCAGATGGCGCCGCCGGCCGACATGCCGATCACCACCAGCCCGATGAGCAGAAAGGCGCCCGAGCCGGTTTCGAGAATATGATGAGTCAGGAAGACTGCGATCGTGACGATCAGGCTCAGCACGCCGCCCGCCAGCATGAACAGGTCGGGGCGGACATGCCGATACCAGACGTACAGCGCCATCAGCCAGGCAAAATAGGCCAGGGCGGCCAATGCGCGCATGCCGGCGATCTCGTCGCTTTCGAAGATCGCCCAGGCGGCCAGCATCGTCGCGCAGCACCCGGCGGCGATCGACACCAGCCGCGGCGGCCAATTGTCCCGCAGCCACGAAACGCCCGCGCGATGCGCCGCTTCCCAAAGGATCAGTGCCGCGCCGTTGAGCGCGAACATGCTCCAGAGCAGCGGATCGAGGGACCGGGAGAGCGAGAAATAGAAGAACAGGGCAAGATTGAGCAGGGTCAGCCAGATCAGCCACAGGGGACTGAAGCGGCTCACCGATACCCAGGGCAGGATCAGGACGGCCCACCAGGCGAACAGCTCGTACGTATCGGCGCCGGTCTGGTAGATCTGCCCCGACAATGCGAGCAGCGCGCCGGTCAGCAGGCTCAGCATCACCAGCACGGCCTTGCCGGGCATCCCGTCCAGCCCGATCCGCCAGCATGCCAGCAGCGCTGCGAGGATCGCCGCCTCGACCAGTCCGAACTTGGCGAAACGGCCGAGATCCGCCCAATTGAACGCGAAGAAGAAGATGACCGCCGCCGCCAGCGCAATCGTGCCGAGCCACAGGGTCAGATGCCCGAGAAAGTCGCGCCATTCCGCCGGTGACGGCGTCACCTCCGCAGCGCGCAGGATCTCGCGCTCCCGCCCGGGTGCCGCGCGCCCGGCATCGAGCCAGTCGAGCACCTCATTTCGAAATCGGCCCATCAAGCTCCCCCGGGGCAAGCCGTCCCTTGGCAGTATCAGCTATTCATGTTTCCCACCATGGTCACGTCGCGCAAGAGCGATCACTTCCCGGGCCTGGCGACGGCCGACTTGGCATGCTTGATTTCAGGGCGTCCATCGGTCGCGCCCGCCTGGGCAAGCAGCCGGGTGTAATATTCGTCGCTTTTCGCTCTATTGCCCGAGAGTCGGGCCGCGCGTGCGGCGCCGTAAATGCCCCGGAATCGATTGGGGTCGTTCGTCAGCGACCGTTCGAAGGCGGCGAGCGCCTCTTTGGGCTGCTTCAGGTCGAGCAGCAATTCGCCCAGCATCTCGCGCACGGGGATCACGCGGCCGGGCATCATGATATGCTCCTCGGTCCTGTCCTCCCGGTCGGCCGTCTCGCGCATCAGCCTCAGCGCCTCGGCATTGCGCCCCTCGGCACGCGCCTTCCAGGCGGCGATCGCGCCCATCTGGATATCCGCCTGCTCGACCCAATAATCCTTCTTCTGGACGACCATCGCCGCCCTCAGCCCGACGATCCGCGCAATTTCGGCCTGTGCTGCGCCGGCATCGCCACGCCGCGCCGCGCCGAGGCCGCGTGCATAGGCGTTGACCGCTTCGCCTTCCGGAAACCGGCTCCAGTCAAACTGTCCGCTCGCGGGATGCAGCGTCAGCCGGGCTGCCATCGTCCAATCACCGTGTTCCAGCGCATAGCGCGCCGGGATCGCCGCGCCCGCATAGGCGATCTGGCGTGCGTCCTCGTCCGGTCTGGCGGCGGCGTCGACGATCTTCACCCATTTCCAGGCATCGGCGTCACGCGCGAGCTGGAGCGAGGCGTAAACCAGATAGTCCATTGCGTGATAGGCATCGCGATCGGTCTTCGACGCGGCATATGAGCGCGCATTCGTGTCGATCGAATCCTGCCATTGCCCGACCCGCGAGAAGATGTGCGACGGCATATGCAGCGCATGGGGTGAATCCGGGGCGATCGCGGCATAGCGCCGCGCCGCGTTCAACCCATGTTCGGCGATCGGGGGAAAGTCATAGGCATGGATGATGAAGTGCGCGACGCCCGGATGGTTCGGCTGCTCGACGAAGATCCTGTCGAGGATCTGCGCGCTCTTCAATTGCTGGGTATAGCTCTGGTCGTTCCGATCGGCCGTGACCTGAAGCCAGAAGGCATAAAGGATCGCGGCTTCGGTGTCCTCGGGATAGTCCCGGTGGATTGTCGCCAGCGCCGTCTCATACGCCTTGGCGCGGCGGGCGAACGGCACAGTCTCATGGTCCTTGAACAGGCTTTCCACCGCCGAGATATAGGCGCGCTCGCGCGGCGTCTTGCCGCCGCCCAGCCGATGGGCCGCCAGCACCGCCGCCCAGCCCTGTTTCTCCAGCTTGGGCGTGGGCGGCGATCCCAGCGCATTGTCGATGCTCGCAACCGCTTTCGCCCAATAGGCCATGGCGCATGTCGGATCGGCGGCAAGCACTTCGTCCACCGCGCTGTCGATCTTCTCCCAGTAAAAGGAATAGAGCAGCGCCGCGACGGTGTTGAATTTCGCCTGGGCGTCGGGCGTGCAGGATATCGGGAAATTCACCTGTCCCAATGCGGCCTGGTGATCGTGATGCTCCTGGGCGACGGCCCGCGCTCCGGCCAGGTCGGCGCCGCACAATAGAAGCATCGTGGCGAACGATAGAAACCTGGCTGCCATCGCGATCCCCCAATCTCCGAAGGCCCGTCGGGCGAAAGGTTCATGCAATCGATACGGGAGTGCAAGCCTTTTTGGCGGCCTCGCGTGCTGTCCGTTCACGACCGACGCCACTCATCGCCTGGATCGACCGATCGCGACGCCGTCCGGCATGGCGTCACCCGAAAATGCCGGTTGTAGATCGCGCCTTTCCGGTTTCGGGCCGGGTCTGCGCGTTGTGATCACCGTTGGGCGTGTCCGCGACACGGCGGATCGGATCGGGACTCCTGCATCGACTCTCCTGCATCTAAGCCCGTTTCACGGGGCGATCGATGATGCAGGAGTGTGGAGTATGAACGCCCTTTCGGCCCGGAATGATTATTCGTCAGGCGTTCGGGATGCTGTGTCTGTCGATGCCCCGGACGCGACGGATCATGCCCTGGGCCTTCAGCTCTGCCGTGCCGGCATCCTCTCCATGACCCGGCTGCAGCTTGCGCTGGAGCGCGGTGACCGGCGCCGCGCGATGGAGGCGATCGATCGGCTTCATACGTTCGACAGCGAGGTCGAGCAGCTCGTCGACCGGCTTTCGGGCCCGGCCTCCGACGCGCGGATGAAAGCGATCGCCAGGCATCTCAGCGAGGAGAAAATGGAACTCGCCTTCGAAAAGCTTGCGCTGGCAAGCGGGGTCAGCGGTCCGGGGCTGGTCTCGCGGACGCCATTCCCCGCGAATCTGCCGCAAGATGCGGAAAGGGCCGACCATGCCGGGGCGTTCTTCGCCGAGCCGCGAGGGGGAGGGGGCGGCGCCATACGCACTTACGGCCTGTGCGCGGCGGCGCTGATCGCTGCCATCGCCGGTGTCGCCGCGATACTGGTCGTTGTGCTTTGATGCCGGGTGCGGCGGCTTGACGGGAAATCACGGTAAAACAAATCGCTGGATCAAGAAGCGTGATTCCGAAATCACGCGGCTTGATCCAGTTCAACCCCATCCTCATCATCATTGGCTGGTGGAGTGCGATCGCGGCGTCGGCGGCGCCGTGCCTTTCTTGTCTTGATTTCAGGGCGCTTCCAAATGCGGGCAACAAGGGTCGCCAAAGCGCTCCTGATGCCGATCCAGCACCACGCGGCCAATGCTCCGACACTCGCTGCGACCTCGAAGATCGCGCTGATTTCGAAACTGATGAGCCACATGGCCAGATCGGGCGCGAACAGGCCCAACAGGCGGACCGGATCGGCTTGTCCCGCGCTCAGGTGGAGGACGACCAGAACCAGGATGACGAAACCAATCGCGACATGGGCCCGGCTGACCCGGCTCGTGACACGAATGGGGATATCCACCATCACGCGATGCAGCAACCGACCGAACGGCGTATCCCCGGCGATCGACAGCGCTATCCAGGACATCAGGAACACAAACGCCGCCGTCATCGCCCACTCCTGTTTCACCTCTGCGGAGGTTGCGCCGTGCACCGTGGCACGCGTCGCCCGGCCGTTCTGGACCGACGACCGGTTTTCGGCAAGCGCATGGCGTCGAGCGTCTGGCCATGGCCGCTCGCCATTTGCACGGCAGCTCGAAAATCAGCCGGTTCCCGCTTCGTTAACCATTTCGTGACGGCTCGCGCGTTAGCGTCGGAGCATGAACGAAGCTTCGACCAGCGCGACTCATCCGCCCGGCCGCGATATTCTCGTCGTCGATCAGGATCGCGGCAGCCGCGAGGCGCTTGGCCGCATGCTGATCCAGGGCGGATACCGCGCTTCCTTGTGCGCCGGCGGGCGAGAGGCGCTCGATCGGGTGCAGGGGCGCAGCTTCGATCTGATCCTGCTCGATATGGAATTGACCGGCATGGCGGGCTTTGCCGTGCTCCACGAGATTCGATCGAACCATGCCACCGCGCATGTGCCGGTCATGATGGTGACAGCGCGCAACGATCCGCGCGCGGTGATCGAGGCGCTCAATGCGGGTGCCGACGATCATCTCGCCAAACCCTTCGCGTTCGACGTGCTCATTGCCCGTATGGAAAGGCTGATCGAGCGCGCGCACAATATCGCCGAATTGCGGCGGTCCAACACCGCGCTCGACGCGCGCATCGCCCATCGCGCGATCGAGATCGGCGAATTGCGCGAACGCATCGCCTCGATGCAGGCCGAGCGTCAGCAGCTTCAACAGCAGATCGACCGCCTCAGCGCCTGATACCGATCTCGAAGATGCCGGCTCGAAGATGCTGGCGCATCCGCTGGCTCAATATGCTCTTTCCTCTCGAGGGGATGGTCGATTTCGGTATCGATTTGCGCAGTCACGACCCGGCGCGCATCTGGTCGCAGGGCTATGTCGATCAGTGATACCAAGGTTCGATGAATATGGTTCATCGAACCTTGGGAAAGCCGTCGCGACGCTTGAGTGTTTCAAGGTACGGATGCGTCAGCATCCCTGCACCTTCGTATGAGTCGATGCGCGCTGCGGCATGATTGCGACATCTGAGAAGCGTCCGGCTCGACTCTTGGCCTCATATTCATATATACTAGATATGAATATTGGAGGTGCGTCATGGCGACCACGAGTCTCAGCCTGGGCGAGCATTGGGAAATCTTCATCCGCAACGAAGTGAGTAGCGGGCGTTACGGATCGGCCAGTGAGGTCGTCCGCGACGCCTTACGCGCGCTGGAAGAGCAGAAGACACGGCTCGACGCGTTGCGCGCCCATCTGTCCGAAGGGGCCAGGCAGGCGCGTCAGGGGGTCTTCGTCGAAGACTATTCGGCTGATCGCGTCATTGCCGCTTTGGACGGTGAGGAATGACGCCATCGTTTCGCGTCACTCCTCGGGCGTTTGAAGACCTTAAGAATATTGGCCGTTACACGCTCCGTGAATGGGGGCGGCAACAACGCGATACCTATCTGCGCGGGTTGGACGCCCGCTTCGAAGCGTTGGCGCGGCAACCGATGCTCGGTCGCTCGCGCGACGAGGTCGCACCCGGCTATCGCAGTTGCCCGCATGAGGCGCATGTCATCTTCTATCTGATCCGCGACGGCGGCATCGACATCATCGGTGTCCCACATCAGGCGATGGATATTCCGCGCCACTTCGACACCGACCACGAATAATATCTGCGGTGAGCGAGACTCATCGTATCACGCGGTCAACATGGTGGTTTTTCGTGACCCGGAGCGCAGCGTACTTCGGCATGTGAGTACCGGAAGCGCGGGAAACCGCCATTTGCAGGCCGGTATGGGCCGAATCTCCACGGTTCTAGAGCGATTTGTAGTTCGATGGAATCATCGAACGACTCGAAAATCGCGACAAAACAAAAGCCTAGAGCATGCGATCCACTTCCAGCGGATCACGGCATGCTCTAGCGGCCCAGCCAGTGCCGCGCTGCGAACCAGCCCGAAATCGCCACGCCGACGATCACGCAGAGGCCGACCACGCCCCAGAAGGCCCAATGCGCCTCGGCAAAGGGAATCCCCTTCACATTCATGCCGAGCAGACCGGTGATGAAGGTGAGCGGCAGGAAGATCAGCGCGACGATCGAGATCATCAGTGCGCGCGAATCCATCAATTCGGCGCGCAGGTCGGTCAGCTCCTCATGCATCAGCGCGGCGCGCTCGCGCACCGCCTCCAGTTCCTCGGCCATGCGTGCGCAGCGGTCCGCCGCTTCGCGAAGATGCATGCGATCCTGTTCCTCCAGCCAGTCCGCATCGAGCGCCGAAAGCCGTTCGAGCGCCTGGCGCTGCGGCACGAGGAAGCGGCGATAGGCGATCGCCTTGGCGCGCGCATGGGCGATCTGCCGGCGCATGCGATAGACGCTTTGCGTCTCGATCTTCGTCTCGCAATCGTCCAGCGTGTCGCCGAGTTCGGCAACCTGCGGATCGAGCTCGCGAGAGATCGCGGTGGCGATTTCGGAGATGAGGTCGCCGGGATCGCGCACCATGCCATGGGCCACGGCGTCGCACACCGTGTCGATCGCCGACGGCGTGCGGAAACAGACCGAGATCACGCTGCCGCGCTGCGCCCAGATCCGGATTGAGACCAAAGCGTCGGGATCGTCCTCGGGCGTCAGGCCGAGCGCGCGCAGGTTGATCAGCGCGCCTTCGCCCATCGGCTCGCTGCGCGGACGGGTTTCCTCCGCCACCAGCGCGCTGCGCGCGATCTCGGGAATGTCGCCGCGCGCCGCGAGCCATTCCAGCGCGTGATGCTGGCGTCCGTCGAGATGGAACCAGACGAAGTCCGCCGATCCGTTGGCCTCGGCCGCATCGGCGAGCGCGACCTTCTTTCCGCCGTCTGCGTCGACGATCCAGGCAAAGCTCATGGCGCGGCCTTTCCGAGCAGATAGAGCGACAGTCCCGGCGGCGGCGATGCCGGTGGCGCCGTGACCATCGTCCGCACGGCATCCGCACGGGAGCGCGTCAGGATAAGGGGATGGACCGCCGGGCTGTGAAAGACATGATCGGCGCGGCCCAGCAGCCGGGCCTCGCCGAGCGTCAGATCGTCGGGATCGTCGGATCTTATCGTGATCATGATCAGCCCGGCAGCGGCGGTTTCGGATGGCGACGCCAGCCAGTCGGCGACGCCGCCGGACGGATAGGGGCTGAGCGGATCGAGTGGACCGTCGAGCGCCATGTCGATCGCCCGTCGCCGCTCGGCATCGCCGGGCCAGCGCGCACGGATCGCCTGCCGGGCCCCGTCCAGCGCCGTGGCGAGCATGCCGAGCGAGGCGGGCAGCAATGCCTCCAGGCGCTGCCGCAGCGCCTTGGCCAGCCCGGCCGAGGCGCCGCCCGTGCCGATCGCTATCAGCACTGGATCGCGATCGACGATCGCGGGCAAGGTGAAGTCGCACAGCTGCGGCCGGTCGGTGGCGTTGACCAATATGCCGCGTGCCTTCAGCCGGGCGACGGCTGCGATCGCCTCGTCATCGTCCTCGATCGCGACGATCGCGAGCGCGGCTGCCGTCCCCTCGTCCGATGGAACGGCGCCGGCGCGTTCGAGCAGGCGGCGTTTCGCGGCGGCGGCGTCGCCATCGCCCAGCAGGATCACCGGACGGCCGCGAAGCTTCAGGAAGACGGGCAGGCTATGCATCGGCACGCTTCTCGCGCGGCATGCGGTGCTTGCCAAGAGCGCTTTGTGGAGGCGGTACCAGCCCGCTCCCCCGCCCAACCACCCGATACAGTATGATCCTGTCGGGTGGTTGGGCGGGGGAGCGGGCGGAGCAGCCGAAGGTTCCGGCGATGCGAAGCATCGGTGGAATGGCTGCGGAGGGCGGTACCGGCTTTTCCAAACAGACTCTCAGGCCTTGAGCCAGTCCGGCACGGTCTCGGCCTCGATCAACGCTTCGAGCGGCGGGCGTGGTCGCACCACCGCCCATTTGTCCCCCGAGACCATCACCTCGGGCACGAGCGCGCGGCTGTTATAGGTGCCCGCCATCGTCGCGCCATAGGCGCCGGCGGTGATGAAGGCGATCAGGTCCCCGTCCGCGACCACGTCCATCTCGCGCGCGATCGCGAAGGTGTCGCCGCTCTCGCAGACCGGGCCGACGACATTGGCAGTGCCGCGTTCGCCGCGCGGCGCGACCGCGCGGATGTCGTGCCATGCATCGTAGAGGCTCGGGCGCAGCAGGTCGTTCATCGCCGCGTCGGCGACCACCCAGGGATGGACGACGCCATCCTTCACCCGGATCACGCGCGACAGCAGGATGCCGGCATTGGCGACGATCAGCCGGCCGGGCTCGAACGCCAGGCGCACGCCCCAGCCCTGGGTCACGCGCTTCACCATCGCACCGTAATCGGCGGGGCTCGGCGGCAGCGGCAGCGCGGGATCGTAAGGAACGCCCAGGCCGCCGCCGAGATCGGCCAGGGTGATAGTGTGGCCGGCGGCGCGCAGCGTCGCGATCAGCGCGCCGACCTTGGCGAACGCCGCTTCGAGCGGCGCCAGATCGGTCAGCTGGCTGCCGATATGGACGGCGACGCCCTGTGCGCGCAGGCCGGGCAAGGCCGCGAGCCGGTCATAGGCGGCGGGCGCGGTGTCGATCGCGATGCCGAACTTGTTCTCCGACTTGCCGGTCGAGATCTTGGCATGGGTGCCGGCATCGACGTCGGGATTGACGCGATAGGCCACAGCCACCTCGCGTCCCGCCTCGACCGCGACGGCGGACAGCATCTCGGCTTCGGGTTCCGATTCCAGGTTGAACTGGCCAATGCCGTGCGACAGCGCGAACGCCATCTCGTCGCGGGTCTTGCCCACGCCCGAAAAGACGATCTTCCCGGGCGCGATGCCCGCCGTCACCGCGCGCAGCAGCTCGCCGGCCGAAACGACGTCGGCGCCCAGCCCGGCACGCGCCATCGCCGCCAGCACCGCGCCATTGGGATTGGCCTTCACCGCGAATGCGATCAGCGGTTCGCCGTCGCCCGCCCCGGCCACCGCCTCGCGGAAGACGCGGATATGGCGATCGATCGTGCCGGCCGAATAGACATAGACCGGCGTGCCCACCGCATCCGCGATCGCGGTCAGCGGGACGTCCTCGGCGTGAAGCGCGCCGTCGCGAAGTTCGAAATGGTCCATGGGGTCAGTCCGTTGGTGGCAGGTCGAAACGGTCTTCGCCGCGCCGCTGCGAGCGCTTGAGCACTTCGTCGTTCCGGTCGGGGCGCGCCTGCGAATCGGGGGTGACGAGTGCGTCCGAATCGGGTGCGGTTTCGGCCATGGCGGGCTTGGGCGGCACCGGGTCGCCCGCCGGACGCGTGAGCTGCTTCTTGCTGCCGCACGCGGAGAGCGCCGCGCTCAGCACCAGGATCGTCAAAAGGGCGGACGGCTTTCTCATTCGGTCATTCCCAGCGTGCCCCTGGCCTCGGCGATGCGCTTGCGCACTTCGGACGGCGCGGTGCCGCCATGGCTGGCGCGGCTCGCCACCGACGCGTCGACGCTCAATAGCGCGAAACAGCTTTCCGCGATACGCGGATCCACGGCCTGCAGCGCGTCGAGCGGCAATTGGTCGAGCCGGCATCCCCGATCTTCGGCCAGCTTGACCGCGCGGCCGGTGACGTGATGCGCCTCGCGGAACGGCAGGCCGGCCTCTCGGACCAGCCAGTCGGCCAGGTCGGTCGCGGTCGAAAAGCCGCTTTCGGCAAGCGCGCGCATGCGATCGGAGCGGAATGTCGCGCTTTCGACCATGCCCGTCATCGCCGCGATGGACAGGCCGAGCAGGTCGTGCGCCTCGAACACCGGCGGCTTGTCGTCCTGCATGTCCTTCGAATAGGCGAGCGGCAGCCCCTTCATCGTGATGGTGAGCGCGGTCATGCAGCCCGCGATCCGCCCCGAATGCCCGCGCACCAGTTCGGCCGCGTCGGGATTGCGCTTCTGCGGCATGATCGACGATCCCGTCGACCATTGATCGGACAGCGAGACGAAGCCGAAGGGCTGGCTCGCCCAGATGATGAACTCCTCGGCCAGCCGCGAGAGGTGCAGGCTGCACTGGGTGGCCGCCATCAGATAATCGAGCGCGAAATCGCGGTCGGACACCGAATCGAGCGAATTGGCGGTGGGCCCGTCGAAGCCCAGCGCCGCGGCGGTCGCGTGCCGGTCGATCGGATAGCCGGTGCCGGCCAGCGCCGCGGCGCCCAGCGGACAGCGATTGAGCCGGATGCGCGCGTCGGCGAAGCGCGACCGGTCGCGCGACACCATCTCGTAATAGGCCATCAGGTGATGGCCCAGAGTGACGGGCTGCGCCGACTGGAGATGGGTGAAACCGGGCATCACGCTGTCGGCATGCTCGCCGGCGCGCGTCACCAGCGCGCGCTGCAGCGCCGAAAGGGCTTCCTCGACCTGGTCGATCGCGTCGCGCACCCACAGGCGGAAATCGGTCGCGACCTGGTCGTTGCGCGAGCGCGCGGTGTGCAGCCGTCCGGCGGCGGGCCCGATCAGCTCGGCCAGCCGGCTCTCGGTCACCATATGGATGTCCTCGAGCGCCAGATCCTCGGGCACGCCATGCTCGGCATATTCGGCGGCGATACGGTCCAGTCCGTCGGTGATCGTCGCCGCATCGGCGGCCGCGACGATGCCCTGCCGGGCCAGCATCGCGACATGCGCCTTGGATCCGGCGATGTCCTGTCTCCACAGCCGCTTGTCGAACGGGATCGATGCGTTAATCTCGCGCATGACCGAAGCCGGCCCTTCGCTGAAGCGCCCGCCCCACATGCTGTTGGAGGATTTGTTGCGATCGCTGATTTTGCTTCTCCCGCTCGGCTGCCTCGCGCTCGGCGGATGCGATAGGCAATCGCAGACCAGCCCGCAAGCGAGTGCGAACGCCGAAACCGCCACGCCGCCCACAAGCGGCAACGCGGCGGGCGCCGAACCTGCCGAAGAGGAACTGGCCGGCACGCTCGATATCGAGAATCGCGGCAAGCCGGCGCCTGCCGATGCGTTCGAGGCCCCCGGCGGCACGACCGTGCGGCTCGCCGATTTCAAGGGCAAGCCGGTGCTGGTCAATCTCTGGGCGACCTGGTGTGCACCCTGCGTCAAGGAGATGCCGACGCTCGATGCGCTCGCGCAGCGCACGCGCAGCAAGCTGACCGTGCTCACCGTGGCGCAGGACAGCAAGGGTGGTGCCGTTGTCGGTCCCTGGTTCGCCAAAAAGGGATTCGCGATGCTCCAGCCCTATCTCGATCCCGAGAACAGGCTCGGCATCAACTATGGCAGCGGCATGTTGCCGACGACGATCCTCTACGATGCCGAGGGTCGCGAGGTCTGGCGCGTGATCGGGGGCATGGACTGGAACGGTCCGCGCGCGAACACCCTGCTCGCCGCGACCCTGGGATAGGCGGCATGGCTGGCGACAGGATCGACGCGCTCGTCCAGGAAAGCGGCGCGAGCGATTTCGCGGTCCGCATCACCGTATCGGGCCATGTCATCGACGGCGACGAGCCCGAAGCGGTGGGCGGCCGCAATCTCGGGCCCGCCCCCTATGACCTGCTGCTTGCGGCGCTCGGCGAATGCACCGCGATGACGATCCGGCTCTATGCGCGGCAAAAGGGCTGGCCGCTCGACGAGGTCGAGGTCGGCCTGACCCATCGCAAGGGCGATATCGAAGGCCGCCCGGCCTGGACCGATCATTTCACCAAGGTGATCCGGCTGCACGGCCCCGCTTTGTCGGACGAGCAGCGCGCCAAGCTGCTCGAAATCGCGGCCAAATGTCCGATCCAGCGCACGCTGCAGGGCGATCCGGTGATCGAGACGAGTCTCGCCACCGGTTGAGCTTTTCGAGAAGGTGGTATTCAAGGTTTTTCTCCTCCCCATCTTTGATGGGGAGGGGGACCGCCGACCGCAGGTCGGTGGTGGAGGGGAAATGCGATGTCGTTGCCCCATGCCGTTTTGGGGCGAGAGTGCGATGCCTACAAGCGACAGCAATTAATGAGGCATCGCTTTCCCCTCCACCACGCGACTATGTCGCGCGGTCCCCCTCCCCACGCTACGCGCAGGGAGGAGAGAATCGCCCATACAAAGTGCGTACATATGAATTCCCGCCCGCGCGGGAATGACGTGAGTTTTCAGGCGGCCAGCCCCAGCATTTCCAGCTCGTGCAGCTGCTCGGGCGTCAGGGTCGGCCGCGCCGCGTGCTCGAACACCGCGGCATAGGCTTCGGCTGGCGCATTCGCCTTCATCCCGCCGAGCAGCGCCGCGCGTTCCGCCGGATTGGTGGCGGGAATCATGAGCTGCATGAACCCCATCGCGGTTTCGGGCGGCAGGCTGCCGACGATCGCGGCTTCGATTTCGGCAAGCTCGGTATCGGTGAACAATGCGCAGAGCTGCGGCCAGACCGATTCTTCCTCTTCGGCCATATGGACGAGATCGTCGGCGACGAAGCGCGAGAACATCAGGTGCAGCGTCCGCCCATATGCGTCGGCGCGCCGCGGGTCCGCCGCCGCTTCGAGCGCGTCGATCGCGACCTCGATCTCGGCGAAGCGCGCGCGATGATGCTTGTGGTCGCGCTCGAGGTCCGATGCGGCGCCCGGCGCGCGCTGCTCGAGTGCCGCATGGATGAACAGCTCCTCGTCGGCCAGATGCGTCTCGCCCAGCGCCAGATGCATGCGAAGATCGGCGATCAGCGCGGCGGTGTCGCGCGTGAAATCGGTGGTGGCGAGGCGCTGGAGCAGTGTGCAATGCCCGCGCCGCAGGCCTTTGTGGACGGGTCCGTACAGGTCCCAGCGGCCGGCCGTCGCCGGAAGATCGGATGAAGTCGTCGTCAGCATGACATGTCCTTTCGATCCCGGCATCGTGGCCGGATGGATGGCGGGCGTTTAGGTGCGGACGGTTCGTTGCTCATCCTAAATGGTTCCTAACGGCGTGATTTCGGAGCGAGCGGCAATCGGCTAATCATCCGTGGGGATTGGGGGCAGGCACCATGATTCACTCGACGCTTCGTGCGTTTCTGGAGCAACCCGTCATGATGGTCATCGCCGTCGGCGAAGCATCGGGCGGCGCCGCGCTGGGGCGATGCCTGGGGTTGCGGCTTCCGGTCGGAGACGGCCCGATCGAGGTCGTCTTTTCCGCCTGGCAATGGCCGGATCTTGCACGCTCGGCCGGCCAGGGCCGCGCCGTCGCTCTGACCCTGGTGCATCCGAGCACATATCGGACCTATCAGCTCAAGGGGAGGATCGAGGCCGTCGGCGATGGCGATGCGGGGGATATGGCGCTTGCCAATGACTATATCGACCGGATGATCGGCATGCTGGGCGCATTGGGCGTCGAGCGTGATGTGATCGATCGCTGGTGCGGCATCGATTCGGTGATGCGCGTCGCGATCCGCGCCGACGATCTGTTCGATCAGACGCCGGGGCCGCACGCGGGCGAGCGGATTCCGGCATGACCGTTTCCCTGTCCGACATACTCGACTGCTTCGAAGGGGTGATCCCGTCGTTGATCGCCACCTCCGATGGCGAAGGTCGGCCCAACATCTCCTATCTGTCGCAGGTCTTCCATGTCGACGATGCGCATGTGGCGCTGTCGAACCAGTTCTTCTCGAAAACCGCGGCCAATGTCGCGCGCAGCGGCCGGGCCACGCTGCTCGCGGTCGATGGTCGATCGGGCGATCAATATCTGCTCGACCTTGTCTTTGTCCGATCGGAAGGGACGGGCACATTGTTCCGGCGCATGGCGGCGCATCTCGACGCGATCAGCTCGCAACATGGCATGGAATCGGTGATGGCGCTGCGCAGCGCCGATATCTTCCGGGTCGAGCAATGCCGGCCGGTGCCTGCGCCCGGCCCCGCGCCGCCGCCGCGCGACGATCGGGCCGCGCCCGAACGGCTCATATTCGGCGCCGCCCTGGCGGTAGAGCTCGCGCGCGAAAGCGATCCGGACCGGATGCTGGACGTCGTGCTCGATCGGCTGGCGACGCTGCCGGGCTTCGCCAATCTCATGATCCTAGTGCCCGACGGGAGCGCGGCGCGACTGACGACACTGGCGAGCCGCGGCTATGGCAGTGCCGGCGTCGGTTCGGAGATCGCGTTCAACGAAGGCGTGATCGGTATTGCCGCGGCCACCGGGGTGGCGGTGCGGATCAGCGACATGAGCCGTGGTCACCGCATGTTCCAGGCGGCACGCGCGATGTCCGGATTGATCGCGGAACGCCATATTCCGGTGCCAGGGCTGGCGGATCCGCAAAGCCAGCTCGGCGTGCCGATGCTTTCGCGCGGGCGGCTCGCCGGCGTGCTGTTCGCCGAATCGCCCGCCCGGTTCGCCTTCACGCGGGAGGACGAACGGATGCTCGTCATGGTCGGCGCGCAACTCGCCGCGCATCTCGGCATGGCGGATCAGGAGGGGGGCGATGCATCCGTCCCGGCTTTCGGTGTCGAAGCACGGCGGCCGGCAGCGCTGGCGGCACGGGTGTTCCAGGTCCGATATTTCGCATTCGACGACAGCCTGTTCATCGACGATGCCTATGTCATCAAGGGCGTACCGGGGCGGCTGTTATTCCATCTCCTCTCCATCCATGCGGAGCAGGGGCGGATCGACTTCACCAATCGCGAATTGCGGCTGGATCCGCGCCTCCGGCTGCCGGATTTCAAGGACAATCTCGAGACCCGCCTGATCCTGCTTCGCCGCCGCCTCGACGAACGCGATGCGCCGGTCCGGCTCGTCCGTCCGGAGCGGGGCCGGATCAGGCTGGAACTGGGCGGCACCCCCATGCTCGACGCCGTAGCGGAGCCGCCCAGGGCCTAGAGCGATTTGTAGTTCGATGGAATCATCGAACGACTCGAAAATCGCGGTAAAACAAATGGCTGGAGCCGGCTGTTTACGGCGAGCCCCCGGGCCCCGGCCGAACGCTACGATCGGCGCGAGAGCGCGCCTTCACCGGCGACCATAGTCTGGCGAGCCGATTGGCGACGGCAGGCTCAGCGGTCGGATCGGATGAGGCTGGCTTCGTCGAGCATCGCGAGTTGCGCGGCGCTCAGGTCGAGCGTCATCGCACCGGCAATGTCCTCGAGCTGGGCAAGGCTGGTGGCGCTCGCGATCGGCGCGGTGACGCCGGGTTGCGCGGCGTTCCAGGCCAGGGCGACCCGTGCCGGCGTGGCGCCGGTCTCGCTCGCGACCGTATCGAGCGCGGCAAGGATCGCGCGACCGCGTTGATCGAGATAGCCGGCCACGCGACCGCCGCGCTGGCTTTGGCCCAGATCGGCTTCGCTGCGGTATTTTCCGGTCAGGAATCCTGATGCGAGCGCATAATAGGGCAGCACGCCCAGGCCGCGATCGATGCACAATGTCTGGAGCGGCCCCTCGAAACCGTCGCGCTGGATCAGGTTGAGCTCGGGCTGGAGCACCTCATAGGCGGGAAGGCCGTGGGTCGCGCTGAAATCGAGCGAGTCCGCCAGCCGTTCGGCGCTGAAGTTCGACGCACCCAGCGCACGGACCTTGCCCAGCTCGACCAGCCGGGAAAAGGCGCCGAGCACGTCGGCGATCGGCGTCTCGGGATCGTCGCGATGCGCATAATAAAGATCGATATAGTCGGTCCGCAGCCGCTTGAGCGATGCGTCCACCGCCGCCGCGATCCGCTCGGGGCGCAGCCCCGCCCCGCCTTCGCCCGGCAGCATGCCGACCTTGGTCGCGATCAGCACGTCGTCGCGCCGGCCGCGCCGGGTCAGCCAGTCGCCGATCGCGCTTTCCGATTCGCCGCCGACATGGCCGGGAATCCAGGCCGAATAGACATCGGCGGTGTCGATCATCGTCCCGCCGCGTTCGATGAACCCCTCCAGGATCGCCGCGGAATCGGCGTCCTTGACGGTCCAGCCAAAGACATTGCCGCCGAGCACCAGTCGCGACGTTCGCAGCCCGCTCGTCCCCAGGGCACGCATCTCGGTCATTGGTCCCGCTCCTTCAGATGTTCGGTCACTTTGCGCACATCCTGCGACCGGCCGCGCGGCAGGATCAATATGTCGTTGCCGCTCACGACGACGATCAGGTCGTCGACGCCGACCAGCGCGACTCGCGGCCCGTCGCTGCGCACCAGGCAATTGCGGCTGTCGATCACGATTGCATCGCCATCACAGGCATTGTCGCTGTCGTCGCAATCGCTGAGCGCATGGAGCGCATCCCAGCTTCCGAGATCCGACCAGCCCATGCTGACCGGGACCACCGCGACCCGTTCGGCCTTTTCCATCACCGCATAATCGATCGAATCGCTGGGTGATCGCGCGAAGCTTTCCGCATCGGGATGGATGCGCGCACCGCTGCGGACGCTATCGGCCATTGCACCCCGGGTCGCGGCGAGCATCTCCGGCGCATGGACCGAAAGCGCGCCCAGGAAGATATCGGCGCGGAACAGGAAAATCCCCCCATTCCAGGCATGGCCGCCGGCAGCGAGCATCGTCTCCGCCGTCGCCCGATCGGGTTTTTCGACGAAGCGAGCGACGCGGTGGACACCCGGGCCGATCGCCTCGCCGGTCTCGATATAGCCATAGCCGGTTTCCGGCGCGTCGGGCGCGATGCCGAAAGTGACGAGCCAGCCATCCTCGGCAAGCGGCAGGGCAGCCTCAATGGCGTCGCGAAAGGCGGCGGGATCGGTGATCACGTGATCGCTCGGCATGACCAGCAGCACGCTCTGCGGGTCTACGGCCAGCGCGGCCAGTGCGATGGCCGGTGCGGTATTGCGCCCGGCCGGTTCGAGAATCAGCGCTTGCGGGAATACCCCGACTCGCGCGAGCTGCGCTTCGATCGCATCGGCATGTGCCGCGTTGGCGACGACGATCGGCGGATCGAAGCGCGCATCGTCGATCGTGCGCTGCGCGGTCAATTGCAGCATCGTCTCCTCCGCGGTGAGCGCGAGAAGCTGTTTGGGGCTTTCCGGACGCGACATCGGCCAGAGCCGTGTCCCTGAGCCTCCTGACAGGATGACCGGGACGATCTGCGTGTTGTTCATGCGGCAATTGCTCCCCGGCGCGGTGTAGATCACTGGGCCGATGGGTTAAAGGTCGGAGCCCGCAATTGGTTGCGCGAACCGTCTTCAGGAAATTTTTGTCAATTTGAGCGACACTCCCCCTGTCGGATTCCTTTACGGTACGGGCGAGCGAACGTGATCAGATTCTTCAAGCACTATATCCCGCATGCCGTGCTGCTGCTCGGCATGCTGGATCTCGCGCTTCTGCTGACCGCGGCGGAACTCGGCTGGGTGGTCCGGCTGGGCCAGATCGATCAGGTGGTCCTGCCGATCTCGACACGCTGGCCGCAACTGGTGAGCTTCGCAGCGACGCTGCAACTCGCGATGATCGCGGTCGGCGTCTATGGCAGCGACGCGCTCCAGTCGCTGCGCTTTGCCGCCGCGCGGCTGCTCGTCGCGATCTCGCTGGGCATTCTCTTCCTGTCGGCATTGTTCTTCCTGATTCCGGAACTCAGCCTGTGGCGGTCCAATCTGCTTTACGCGATGGCATTCGCCGCCTTCCTCCTGTTCGCGTTGCGCATCCTGCTCGGCAAGGCATTGGGCAGCCATGCCTTCAAGCGGCGCCTGGTCGTGCTCGGCGCCGGCCCGCGTGCGGCGCGGGTGAAGGCGCTGGCGCAGCGACCGGGCTCGGGCTTCGTCGTCGTCGGCTATGTCGGCATGAACGACGGTCCTCCGGAGATTCCGGAGGCGATCAACCGCGACGCGATCTACAATCTCGCCGACTATGTGGTGCTGCTGAACGCAAGCGAAGTGGTGCTCGCGCTCGAGGAACGGCGCAACGGCATGCCGCTGAAGGATCTGTTGCGGATCAAGACCACGGGTGTCCATGTCAACGAGATCTCGACCTTTCTGGAGCGCGAGACCGGCCGAATCGATCTGGCCAGCGTCAATCCGAGCTGGCTGATCTTCTCCGACGGCTTTTCGTCGGGCCGGCGCCTGTCGAGCATCGCGAAGCGGCTGTTCGACGTTACCGCCAGCCTGATCCTGCTGATCTTCACCGCGCCGCTGATCCTGATCGCGGCGATTGCGGTCAAGCTGGAGAGCCGGGGACCCGCCTTTTACCGCCAGGCGCGCGTCGGGCTGTTCGGTGAGGAGTTCAGCATCGTCAAATTGCGCTCGATGCGCACCGATGCCGAAAGCGACGGCAAGGCGGTGTTCGCGCAGAAGGACGATCCTCGCGTCACCCGTGTCGGCCGCTTCATCCGCAAGACGCGGATCGACGAACTGCCGCAGACCTGGAGCGTGCTGAAAGGCGAAATGAGCTTTGTCGGCCCGCGCCCGGAACGGCGTCCGTTCGTCGAGGATCTCGAACAGAAGCTGCCTTATTATGCCGAGCGTCACATGGTGAAGCCGGGCATCACCGGCTGGGCGCAGATCAACTATCCCTATGGCGCAAACCTGGAGGACAGCCGGCACAAGCTGGAATACGACCTTTATTACGCCAAGAATTACACGCCTTTCCTCGACCTGCTGATCCTGCTGCAGACCGCGCGCGTCGTGCTGTGGCCGGAAGGGGCGGGGGCGCGCTGAGGCGCATGCGATGATCGCGACGATCGGACTCTGGAGCCACGCCGTCGCCGCCGGCCTGTTCGCGCTGCTTGCCGCCTGGCAGGCCCGGCGCGGCATCCCCGGCGCGCAG
>NZ_JBYSZM010000061.1:0-25242 GCF_058787155.1 Sphingobium sp. FW305-3-2-15-F-TSA7
CGGGAATCCAGTGGCGTAGAGCGCTATGATCGACATCCCCTGGATTCCCGCGTTCGCGGGAATGACAAAGAGGGCCTAGAAAGCCGCAATTCCCGTGATCGCGCGTCCGAGGATCAGCGCATGGACGTCGTGCGCGCCTTCATAGGTGTTGACGGTTTCCAGGTTCATCGCGTGGCGCATCACCTGATATTCACCCGAAATGCCGTTGCCACCATGCATGTCGCGGGCCTGGCGGGCGATATCGAGGGCTTTGCCGACATTGTTGCGCTTGACGATCGAGACCATCTCCGGCGCGAAGCGGCCGGCGTCCATCAACCGGCCGACGCGCAGGCTCGCCTGCAGGCCGAGCGCGATGTCGGTCTCCATGTCGGCCAGCTTCTTCTGGAAAAGCTGCGTCGCCGCGAGCGGCCGGCCGAACTGGTGACGATCGAGGCCATATTGGCGCGCGGCATGGAAACAGAATTCGGCAGCGCCGAGCGCGCCCCATGAAATGCCGTAGCGTGCGCGGTTGAGGCAGGAGAACGGCCCCTTGAGCCCCTGAACCTCGGGCAGCAGCGCGCTTTCAGGCACTTCGACATCCTCGAGCACGACCATGCCAGTGATCGAGGCGCGCAGCGACAGCTTGCCTTCGATCTTGGGTGCCGACAGGCCGGGCGTGCCCTTTTCGAGCACGAAGCCGCGGATGCCGCCGCCATGCGCGTCGGACTTGGCCCAGACCACGAAGACATCGGCGATCGGCGAATTGGAGATCCAGGTCTTGGCGCCGTTGAGCAGATAGCCGCCCTCGGTCTTGGTCGCGCGGGTGCGCATGCCGCCAGGATCGGAACCGGCATCGGGCTCGGTCAGGCCGAAACAGCCGATCCATTCACCGCTGGCGAGCCTGGGCAGATAGCGGCGCTTCTGTTCCTCCGATCCGAAGGCGTAGATCGGATACATGACCAGGCTCGACTGGACGCTCATCATCGAGCGATAGCCGGAATCGATCCGCTCGATCTCACGCGCGATCAGGCCATAAGCGACATAGGATGCGCCGACACCGCCATAATCGGCCGAAATGGTCGGGCCGAGCAGGCCGAGTTCACCCATCTCGCGGAAGATCGCGGGATCGGTGGTCTCGTTGGCGAACGCATCGATGATGCGCGGCGCCAGCCGATCCTCGGCATAGGCGCGGGCGGTGTCGCGGATCATCCGCTCGTCATCCTCGAGCTGATCGTCGAGCAGGAAGGGATCGGCCCAGTCGAATTTTTCCACGCGATTTTCCTTCAAACGTCCGGGTCTCGTGCCCCGGAGCCTTTTTCCGTTTGTCCCGAGCGAAGTCGAGGGACGTCGGGTTCAGTGCTGCGTGTCTCGACTTCGCTCGACACGAACGGATTCTGTTGTCGTGACGGATCTAGCCTGGCACGACCGCGATGGTCTCGATTTCGATGCGGGCATCGGGTTCGACCAGTGCGGCGACCTCGACCACCGCCATGGCGGGATAGTTGCGGCCGACCAGTTCGCGATAGGCGGCGCCGATCTCTGCGAGGCTTGCGACATAATCGTCGCGGCTGGTGACGTACCAGGTCATGCGCGCGATATGTTCGGGCCCGGCGCCATCCTCGGCAAGGATCGCCAGCGTGTTGACCAGGATCTGGCGGAACTGGCCTGCAATGTCCTTGGCGACGAAACGTTCTTCGCTGTCCCAGCCGACGACGCCGGCGGTGAAAACCATGCGGCCCTGAGCGGAGATGCCGTTGGCATAGCCCTTGGGACGCGTCCAGCCGGGGGGAAGAAGCGAGCGATGTACGGTCATGCGATTTCCTTTTTGGCGGCGTTTTCGAGCCGCTGGAGCATGTCTTGAGGCCAGGGCGTGGAACGGCCCTCGGCCATGGTGATGAGAACCTGGGTATAGCGGACGGTGAAGCGCGGTTCGCCGGCGCACAGGATATCGAGTGCCAGATCGACCGAACTGCGTCCGACACGTTCGACCGCGACCGAGATGTCGAGCAGGTCGCCGAGCCGGCTGGGAACAGTGAAGCTCGCCTTCAGATCGGCGGTCGGCAGACCCAGCCCCATATCCATATGCATTTCGCGCCGGCTGACGCCGAGCACCGCCGCCGTCCAGTCCTCGATCGCGGCATCGCACAGCTCGAAATAGCGCGGATAATAAGCGATGCCGGCCGGGTCGCAGTGCGCGAAACGCAAGGGATAGGTGACGCTGAACATGGCTTACGCCGCGCTGTCGGCCAGATGCTGGCGGGCGATCACCACTTTCTGCACTTCCGAAGCGCCTTCGTAGATGCGCAGCGCCCGGACTTCGCGATACAGGCTTTCGACGGGTACGCCGACGGTGACGCCGAGCCCGCCGAACATCTGCACGGCCTTGTCGATCACGCTTTGTGCGCTGTCGGTGGCGTGAAGCTTGGCGAGCGCGGCCTCGCGCGTGTTGCGCTGTCCCTTCACGTCGCGCAGCCAGGCCGCGCGATAGATGAGCAAGGCCGAGGTTTCGACGTCGAGCACCATCTCCGCCAGCTTGGACTGGGTGATCGGATTGTCGGCGAGCGTGCCCGCGCCAAGCCGGCGCACGCGGACACGTGCGGTCGCCTCGTCGAGCGCGCGGCGGGCGAAGCCGAGTGCCGCCGCGCCGACGGTGGTGCGGAAGATGTCGAGCGTCGCCATCGCGGCAGCGAAACCACGGCCGGATTCGCCGAGCAGTGCGTCGGCGGGCAGGCGCATATCGGTGAACTCGAGCGTCGCCAGCGGGTGCGGCGCGATCACCTGGATACGATCGGCGATCGCAAGCCCCGGATTGTCGGCATCGACCAGCAATGCCGAGATGCCGCGTGCGCCCGGCGCTTCGCCGGTGCGGGCGAACAGCACATAATAATCGGCGATGCCGCCGTTCGAAATATAGGTCTTGGCGCCGTTGACGCGATAGCCGTCGCCGTCGATCTCCGCGGTCGTTTCCATCGACGCGACGTCGGATCCCGAGGCCGGCTCGGTCAGCGCGAAGGCCGCGATCTTCTCGCCACGGGCGACGGCGGGCAGATAGGCCTGTTTCTGCGCTTCGGTGCCGAGCAGGGTGATCGTGCCCGATCCCAGCCCCTGCATCGCAAAGGCGAAATCGGCGAGCCCCGAATGGCGCGCCAAGGTTTCGCGGATCAGCGCAAGCGAACGGACGTCGAGCTGGTCATGGACGCCGCCAAAGGCCGCGGGCACGCAATAGCGCAGCCAGCCGGCTTCGCCGAGCTTACGCACCAAATTGCGGCATTCGCCGTCAATGTCGGTTTCGTCATGATGATGCGACAGATGCTCGCCACACCATTGCTCCAGCCCATCGGCGAGCGCGCGATGGCTCTCGTCGAAAAACGGCCAGTCGAGAAAGCTGCGGTCGGCCATCAGTTGCCCTCGAATTCCGGCGTGCGCTTCGCGGCGAAGGCATCGAATGCGCGGCGGAAATCCTTGGTCGCCATGCAGATCGCCTGGGCCTGCGCCTCCATCTCGATCGCGGTTTCCAGGCTGACCGCCCATTCGGTATTGAGCTGGGTCTTGGTGATGCCGTGCGCGAAAGTCGGGCCGGCGGCGAGCGACCGGGCCAGATCCTGTGCTGTCGCCAGCACATCCTCGGATGCGACCAGACGGTTGTGGAACCCCCAGCGCTCGCCTTCCTCCGCGGACATCATCCGCCCGGTATAGAGCAGCTCGGATGCGCGGCCCTGGCCGATGATGCGCGGCAGGATCGCGCAAGCGCCCATGTCGCAGCCCGCCAGGCCGACACGGGTGAAGAGGAACGCGGTCTTGGTCGCGGGCGTCGCGATCCTTATGTCCGATGCCATGGCGATGATCGCACCGGCGCCGACGCAAATGCCGTCCAGTGCCGCGACGATCGGCTGCGGGCAGTTGCGCATCGCCTTGACCAGATCGCCCGTCATGCGGGTGAAAGCGAGCAGTTCGGGCATCGCCATTTCGGTCAACGGGCCGATGATCTCATGAACGTCGCCGCCCGAGCTGAAATTGCCGCCCGCGCCGGCGAAGACGACAGCCTTGACCTCGGGCACATAGACGAGGTCACGGAAGGTATCGCGCAGCTCGGCATAGCTTTCGAAGGTCAGCGGATTCTTGCGCTCGGGACGGTTGAGCGTCACCGTCGCGACGCCGCCCTCGAAGCTCCAGCCGAAATGGGTGGGCGCCAAACTCTCGGGATTCATGGTTTCTCCTCTCCGGTATCGGCGGCGAGCGACAGCTTGAGCGCGCCCAGAAGTTCGTAAAGCGCTTCGCGGTCGGCGCGCGACATGCCGGCCAGCATCGCATCGACCCATTCGTGATGCGCTTCGGACAATCCGACGAAATGATCCTGCCCTTCGACGGTCAGCCGGACGATCGAGGCGCGGCCATCGGTCGGTGACGTGGTCATCGCGACATAGCCGTCGCGCAGCAGCGCCTGGACGACGCCGGTGACGTTGCCGCTGGAGACGAGCAAAGCGCGGGACAGTGCGCCCATCGTCATGCCGTCGGGCGCGCGATCGAGCGCCGCGAGCACATCGAAGCGGGGCAGGGTGGCATCATAGCCGTCGGCGAAACGGCGCCGGATCCGTTTCTCCATCACCGTGGTACAGCTCAGCAATCGCAGCCACAGCCGCACGCTGGTGCGATCGGCGAGTGCGCCGTCATGCTTTTCGCGGATGGCCCGGACTTCGCTCACATCACTTCTCCGCCGGCGACGGCGATCGCCTGGCCAGTGATCGAGCGGTTCTCGGGCAGGCAGAGCCAGAGAACGGCGCTCGCCACCTCTTCGGGGGCGATCAGCCGTTTCTGCGGATTGAATTTGGCGAGCTCGGCGCGTGCATCCTCGTCGCTACGACCGGTCTTGGCGCGGATATTGGCGATGGCATCGGCGACGATGTCGGTTTCGGTGAAGCCGGGGCAGACCGCATTGGCGGTGATGCCGGTCTTTGCCAGTTCGACCGCAAGCGCGCGCATCAGTCCGATCGCGCCATGCTTCGACGCGACATAGGGCGCGGTATAGGCATAGCCCTTGAGCCCCGCGGTCGAGGCGATGGTGACGATGCGGCCGGCCTCGGCCGCCAGCAGATCGGGCAGCGCCGACTGGCAACAATCGAACAGCGCATCGAGATTGATCGCCATCGCATTGCGCCATCCCTCTGCCGTCACCTTGGCGAAGGGCGCGCTGGGCGCAGCGCCGGCATTGTTGACGAGGATCGAGATCGGGCCGTGCGCCGCCCGCGCCGCCGCGAAGGCGGCATCGATATCGGCGCGGCTGGTGATGTCGGCGGGGGCGATCGCGGCACCGGGCAGCGAGGCTGCGACACGCTCCAGCGCATCCCGCCGGCGGCCGATCAGCGTCAGCGCCGCGCCCTCCGCCGCCAATACGCGCGCGATCGCCGCGCCGATCCCCGATCCGCCGCCGGTTACGACCGCATGTCTGCCCGCCAGTTTCATCCTCAGCCCTTCAGCATCGCTTCCTGCTCCGCCGCGCGCTTCAGGTTGCGGGAGAGCTGGCTCATGCCACCCAGATAGCCCGGCGGCACATGGACGCCACGATATTCGTGTGCCGCCGCCGCGCGCAACGTCCACATCGGATCGATCAGGTGCGGACGGCCGAGCGCGACCAGATCGGCGCGGCCGGCGGCGAGGATCGAATTGGCATGGTCGGTTTCGAAGATATTGCCCACCGCCATCGTCGATACGCGCGCCTCGTTGCGGACCTGGTCGGCAAAGGGCGTCTGGAACATCCGGCCATAAACGGGTTTGCACGTCGCCCAGGTTTGGCCCGCCGAAACGTCGATCAGGTCGGCGCCCGCCTCGTCGAAAGCGCGTGCGATCTCGACCGCTTCGTCGGGCGTCACGCCCTCGTCGCCCATCCAGTCGTTTGCGGAGATACGGACCGACATCGGCCGATCCGCCGGCCAGGCGGCACGCATCGCGCGGAACACCTCGAGCGGATAGCGCAGCCGGTTCTCCAGGCTGCCGCCATAGTCGTCGGTGCGGGTGTTCTGCAGCGGCGTGATGAAGCTGGAGAGCAGATAGCCGTGCGCGCAGTGGAGCTCGACCATGTCGAAGCCCGCGTCCAGCGCCATCCGGGTCGACGCGACGAACTGGTCGCGGACCATGTCCATATCGGCGCGCGTCATCGGGGTCGGCGCCTGATTGTCCGGGCTCCACGGCACGTCGGACGCGGCGAGCAGCGGCCAGTTGCCGCTGTCGAGCGGAACGTCATAACCCTCCCAGCCGATCTTGGTGGATCCCTTGGATCCCGAATGGCCGAGCTGGAGGCAGAATTTCGCCGCGCTGTTGGCATGGACGAAATCGACCACACGCTTCCACGCCGCGACATGCTCCGGCGTATACATGCCGGGGCAGGCGGGGGTGATCCGCCCCTCGGGCGAGACGCAGGTCATCTCGGTATAGACGAGCCCCGCGCCGCCTTGAGCGCGGCTGCCATAATGGACGAGATGGAAGTCATTGGGCGTACCCTCGACCGCCGAATACATCGCCATCGGCGAGACGACGATACGGTTGGCAAGCGTCATTTCGCGCAGCCGATAGGGCGCGAACATCGGCGGTACGGCTTCGTTCTGCAGCGTACCGCCCGCCTGGACCTGGAACCAGCGCTCGACGCCCTCCAGCCATTGCTTGTCGCGCAGCCGGAGATTTTCGTGGCTGACGCGCTGCGAGCGGGTGAGCAGCGAATAAGCGAACTGGATCGGCTCGAACGGCAGATAGCGGTCGAGCGTCTCGAACCATTCGGTCGAGTTGCGCGCGCTGTTCTGAAGCTTGAGCACTTCGATATTGCGCTCGTCCTGATATTCCGCGAGCGCCTCGGCGCGGGCGAGGCCGGGGCGGTTGAGCACTTCGGCGAGCTTGATCGCATCCTCAAGCGCCAGCTTGGTGCCCGACCCGATCGAGAAATGCGCGGTATGCGCGGCGTCGCCGAGCAGGATGATCTTGTCGTACGACCAGCGATTGGTGATGATCCGCCGGAAATTGAGCCATGCCTGCGGCCCGGGCAGGTGCGTGGCGTTGGACATCAGCGCATTGCCGTCGAGATATCTGGCGAAGATGTTTTCGCACACCGCGATCGCTTCGGGCTGGTCCATCCTGTCGAAGCCAAGCGCCGCCCAGACATCGGGATCCATCTCGACGATGAAAGTCGAGAGATTGTCGTCGAAACGATAGGCATGCGCCCAGATCCAGCCGGCCTCGACCTTTTCGAACGCGAAGGTGAAGGCGTCGAAGGTCTTGTGCGTGCCAAACCAGAAGAATTTGTTGCGGCGGACCTGAATGTCGACGTCGAAATGCTCGGCATAGGCGTTGCGGATACGGCTATTGGCACCGTCGGCGGCGATGACGAGATCGTAATCGGCCCAGTCGGCGAGATCGGGGCTCGCCTCGTGCTGGAAATGCAGATTGACGCCGAGTTCGCGGGCACGTTCCTGAAGGATCGCCAGCAGCCGCTTGCGGCCGATGCCGATAAAGCCATGCCCCGAAGAGCGGATGCACTCGCCATGGATATGGACGTCGATATCGTCCCAATGGGTGAACTCGTCGCGGATGGTGGCGCCGCTGACCGGATCGTTCGCCATCAGATTCTCGACGGTCTGGTCGGAGAAGACGACGCCCCAGCCGAACGTGTCGTCGGGCCGGTTGCGTTCGAACAGGTCGACCTGATGGCTGGCATCGCGCAGCTTCATCGAAATCGCGAAATAGAGGCCGGCGGGGCCACCACCAAGACAGGCGATCTTCATGATATCGACCTTCGAATGATCAGCTATGACGCCGATCCTATCCTCGCTTGAAAAAGTTTCAAGCTTAAAATATCAAGCCTAAAGCATTTTGGCTGGAGAAGGGCACCGACGATGAAATGGCCGGCACAACGCCTTGGAGGCGGATCGAAGAAAAGCTTCGGCATGTATGACGAAGCGGCGAAGCTTGACGCGCAAGGGGTGGACCTGATCCATCTCGAATTCGGCCGTCCGCATGCTGATACGCCACGCCATATCAAGGAAGCCGCGAAGGCCGCGCTCGATGCGGGCATCGTCCATTATGGCGATTTCCGGGGCACGTTGCGCTTTCGCGAGGCGCTGGTCGGCAAGCTGCGCGATTTCAACAGGCTCGACTATGGCGTCGACGAAGTGCTGGTCACCAACGGCCTGACCCATGCGTCGTTCGCGGCGTTCATGGCGGCGATCGATCCGGGTGACGAAGTGATCCTGCTCGATCCCTATTATCCCCAGCATATCGGCAAGACCGAACTTGCCGGCGGCCGGGTGGTCGTGGCGCAACTCGATGCCGCCAATGATTTCGCGATCTCGCGCGAAGCGATCGCGGCGAAGATCACGCCGAAGACGCGGATGATCGTGCTGATCAATCCCGCCAATCCGACCGGCCGGGTCTATACGCGCGAAGAGTTGCAGCATGTCGCCGATCTGGCGATCGAGCACGACCTGCTCGTCCTGTCCGACGAGGTCTATGAGTATATCACCTATGGCCGCGCCGAACATATCAGCATCGCCAGCCTGCCGGGCATGCGCGAGCGGACGATCACCTGCTTCGCCTTCACCAAGGCCTATTCGATGGATGGCTGGCGCGTCGGCTATCTGACCGCCGACGCAAAGCTGATGCCGGCGATCCTGCGCATCGCGATGACTGACGTGACGCATGTCAACGTCTTCGTCCAGGAAGGCGCGCTGGCCGCCGTGACGGGCCCGCAGGATGCGATGCAGGCGATGGTCGATGCCGATCGGCGCAAGCGCGATATCGTCGTCCAGGCGCTGAACCAGATGCCGGGCGTCACCTGCCGCGAGCCCGAAGGGACGATCTATGCCTTTCCGGACATCACCGGCACCGGACGCAGTTCGCAGGAACTGGCGATGGCGATCCTCAACGAAGCGCATGTCGTCACCGAAGCCGGCAGCTTTTACGGTCCGTCGGGCGAGGGGCATCTGCGCATCTGTTTCGGTTCGGAATCCGAGGCGCGGATCGTCGAGGCGATGGAGCGGCTGGGTAAGTTCTTCAACGCACTCTGATCGCATCCTCGCTTGCGCATTCCCGCGTCCATATATAACCATTATCACATGAGTTAAGGAATAATGGCGGGCGACGCGCCGCTGCCGGTCCGATCCGGCAGGGCGCGCGTCCGGATCGGGAGGAACGGGATGACGAAGACGATGCGCCTTGCGGCGGCACTGCTGGCCGCGCCGTTGATGACGGCGACAGTCACGGCGCCGGCACAGGCCGGGCAGGCGGCACCGTCAGGCCATGACGCGCTTGTCGCGCTCAACGCCGAGTTCCGCGCCTTTGTGTCGCCGAAGATGAAGGACGGCGTGCCCGATTATGGCGCGCCAGCAATGGCGGCTCAATATCGCGAGCTGCAGCGCTTCATGGCGCGGTTGAAGGCGATCGACGACAGCAAGTGGCCGATCGCGCAGCGCGTCGATTATATGCTCGTGCTCGCGGAGATGCGCGGCATGGATTTCCAGCATCGCGTGATCCAGCCATGGAAACGCGATCCGGCATTCTACAGCACGACCAATCTCGGTTTCGGCCCGAAAATGCATGGCGCGATCGGCATTCCCAAACTCCCCCTGGCAAAGGACAAGGCGGCGGCGCTTGCGGCGCGGCTGGATGCGGTTCCCGCAGCACTTGCCCAGGCGCGCACCAATTTGACCGATGCGCGCGGCGACCTGGCGAGGCTGGCGATCGTGCAGAAGCAGGTCGAGATCAACGTCTATGGTCAGCTTGCCCTGGATGCGGCGAAGAGCAATCCCGAACTGGTCGCCCCCGCGCGGCGCGCCCAGGCCGCCGCCGCGGAATTCCGCAGCTGGTTGCAGGGCATCGAGTCGAAACTGCCCGCTTATGCTGGGGTCGGCCGTGAGGATTACGACTGGTATCTGCGCAACGTCCTGCTGTTTCCCTATAATTCCACGCAGATCGCCGAGATCGGCGAACGCGAATATCAGCGGCAGGTGGCGTTCCTGAAGATCGAGGAGCATCGCAACCGGAAGATCGGGATGACCGAGCCGGTCGCCACCCGCGCCCAGTTCGACGCCAAGCGGATGGAGGAGGATAACGACCTGCTGCGCTTCCTGCGCGACGGCGACTGGATGACGATCCCGGATTATGTGAAGCATGATCCGGAGGAAGGCCCCTATGTCTTCCCCTTCGAGCGCGATCCCGGCAAACCCGGTCTGTTCGATCCGCCGCTCAACCTGCATTTCTTCTTCCAGGCCGAGTTTCGCGACGGCCGCCCGTTGCGCGCGCACAATCTGCCCGGGCACGCGTTCGACCAGCTGCAATATGCGCGCGACACCCGTCCGATCCGCGGGGGCGGGCGGCTGTTCTTCGTCAACGGCATTCGCAGCGAAGGCTGGGCCTTCTATCTGGAGGAGATGATCCTGCAGGCGGGCCTGCTCGCCGACCGCCCGAAGACGCGCGAGATCGACTATATATTGGGCGCCAAGCGTGCCGCGCGCATCCTGCCCGAACTGAAGATGCAGGCCAATGAATGGACCTGGGCGGAAGCCAATGCCTCGCTGATCGCGCGCACGCCCAAATGGATGAAGCCCGGCGATGCGGTGGCGCAATTCGATATCGAGCTGTATCTGCGCCAGCCGGGCTATGGCATCGGCTATTATATGGGCAAGGTCGAGCTGGAGAAATTGCTCGCCGAACGCGCGATGCAATTGGGCGAGGCATTCGACATCAAGGCGTTCCACGACCAGTTCCGCGCCGCGGGATCGATTCCGATCTCCCTGATCCGCTGGGAGATGACGGGCAGGGACGACGAGGTTCGCACGATGCGGTGAGGTGCGACTACCGCCTCATAGAGCTGGGCTGAAACACCGTGATGTCATCCCCGCGAACGCGGGGATGACAATTGGAAGGGTGCCTACCGCTTCAGCGCAGACAACGGCACATGCGCCCAGAACGACTTCACCTCGTCATCATAACCCGTGAGGTCGTAGCGTAGCAGCGATACCGGCAGACGCCCGGTGTTCATCAGATAGTCGTGATAGTCGCGGATCGAGAAACGGTCGCCGAGCTGGCGCTTGCGGTCGACCATCAGTTTCTGGAGCTGCATCATCCCGATCGTATAGGTCATGCCATAGCCCGGCGGGCGGCGGATATAGATGCCGGCATCGGTGCGCGCGACATCGTCGTCGAGATAGGGCGTCCATGTCTTCCAGAAGGTCATCGCCTGGTCGACGGTCATCTCGTTGCGCTGCATCTTTACGTCGCCCATCGTGCGCGCGGCGCGGAACAGGCCGAAAATGTAGATCAGCTCGCGCGTGCGCGGGCGATCGTCGAACAGGCCGAGCTGGAGCGCGGTTTCCTCCATATAGAAGCCCCAACCCTCGGTGCGGCCGCTGTCGCGGATATGGCGACGGATCGGGTGCTGGACGCGCTCGCCCGCCAGCCCGTCGAAACGATGGCCGGGGAAGGTGGCATGGAGATGGTCGGGCGATGCGTCGCGGAACTGCACCTGTTCCCAGAACATCGGCCCGGTCGGCCGCACGATCCATGGCGCGTTGAAGCCCATCGCCTGATAGGTCTTCGGCATATAGTCGGGCACGGTGATGATCTGCTCGTCGACCAGCCATTTGCGGATCTTGGCATCGGTGCCGGCAAGTTGCGCCTCATATTCAGCGCCCGACTTGGGGAGTTCGAGCTCGGGCAGGTTGCGATTGCGGTGCCGCTCGGTGGTGTAGAAGGCCCAGTGCCGCTCCAGCTCGCGCTGCGCCAGCTCGACGATCTGATCGGAGCTATAAGGCATCAGCCGGACATTGGCGAGGAACCAGTCATAGGCCGGTTTGCCGACGCCGGCATGCGCCGTCATCTTCGAGCGGTTGGCGATCAGCCAGTCACGATAGCCGGCGATCGCGCGTTCCGCCGCCTTGATGTCGGCGACCAATGCCGGCTGCTGTTTTTCGGCGCGGGTGCGCAGATCGGCGAACCAGCCGACCAGCCCGGCGGGTTCGACCGCGCGATAGGGCATGCCATGGCCGACACCGTCGCCGTTCGACAGGCTGTGGATGGCGAGATCGGCATAGTCGGCCGCGACGGAATCGAGATTGACCCTGGCCTGGGCAAGATAAGCGGGGATGCCCTTCAGCCGCGCCCGATAGGCGGGCAGATCGCCCGCCTTCACCGGCAGGTCGACATAGGCAAGGCGCTGAAGCTCGTCGACATACATGCCGGGATCGCGTGCCCAGGGCTTGGTGACGTTGAGGATGAAATCCTGCTGGTCGAACTGCGCGCGGACCGCGAGATAATCGACCTGCTGGTGACGATCCCAGCGCGCCACCGCGAAATCGGGCAGGCGTGCCTGCAAGGCGCGGAGCGTTTCGCGGCGCTGCTCGACGATGGCGGGACTGTAATCGACCACGCCATCGACAGGCTTGGGATCCTTCCAGCCATTGAATTCGGCAAACAGCGAGACGAGTTGGTCGTAACTGCCCTTGCCGTCGGGCGGTCCGACCGGGGCCGGAGCCGTCGGCTGCGCAAAAATGGGGGATAGTGCTGCCGGCGCAAACATCGCGCTGGCCAGCATCAGTGCCGCTGCAACCAGCCTGGTTCTCTTTCGCATTTTCGCCGTTCCTCCCCGTAGCGCAAGCCACTGCGCAGCACGCCAACTGCAACCATTAACGCGTGATTTTGATTATTTTGTGCGATATCCGTGCGGTGGTCAAGCAGGGAAGGGGGCCGTTCGATCGCCGACGCCGGCGGCATGATATTGCGGGAGGAAACGATTTTCGCGACCGCGATCCCGCTCAGGGTTTCCCGGCAGAATTCGACGCCAGGGTCTTGCGATTCGAGCGAATCCGCATCACGGCGAAAACGCGTCGTGTCCGGGGCATTCGGGCGCGATCCGGAAATGCCCCGGGAAAATGTCATTTTTCACATTTTTCCACGAGCCGCGCTTGACCCCCTGTTTCAACTATGCTCAAAATCACGCGCTTGTTCACCAATAATGGGTGGCCGCCGGCGGATCATCAGCACGAGGGACGTGCGAAACGCCGGTCACAATCGGGGAGACGACAATGATGAGAACGACGCAGATTTCGGCCGCGCGCACGGCGTTGAAGAGCGGATCCGCCATGCTGATCGCGGTGCTGGCAACGGGCAGCGCGCTGGCGCAGGACGCAGCCCCCGCCGAAGAAGGCGAAGCGATCGTCATCACCGGTTCGCGCATTCCGCGCCCGGACGTCGACTCCAACAGCCCCGTCAACGTCGTGTCCGCCGAAGAGATCAAGCTTTCGGCGACGAGCGAGACCGAGCAGATCCTGAACTCGCTGCCGCAGGCGGTTGCCGGCTCCGGCGGCCAGTCCAACTCGGGCAACGGCACCGCGACCGTCAATCTGCGCAACCTGGGCACCGTGCGTACGCTGGTGCTGCAGAATGGCCGCCGCATCGTCGGCTCCACGCAGGACGGCGTGGTCGACATCAACATGATCCCGCCCGCATTGATCAGCCGGGTCGAGGTCGTCACCGGCGGCGCCTCGGCGGTTTACGGCTCGGACGCGATGGCCGGTGTCGTCAACTTCGTCATGAAGGACGATTTCGAGGGGATGGAGCTTGCCGGCCAGGCCGGCGTCAGCCAGCGCGGCGATGCGGAACGCTATAATTTCGACCTGACCGTCGGCGGCAATTTCGACGGCGGCCGCGGCAATATCGTCTTTTACGGCAGCTATTATGACCGTGCCCAGGTGCAGGGCTCGGCGCGCAAACATGCGAGCCGCTTCCTGGTCGATGCGGTGCAGAACGGCGTGGGCGTGCTCGTCCCCGGCGGCAACGGCGTGACCCCGCAGGGCACGATCTTCACGCCGTCATTGGTTGGCAAGAAGGATCAGTTCGGCAACACGATCGGCACCGCTGGCATCTTCTTCGCGCCCGAAGGCTGGCGCGCCTATCGCACCAGCGACGGCTTCAACGACCGGCCCTACACCAATTTGCAGATGCCGATGAAGCGTTGGCAGGCGTCGGTGATCGGTCATTACGATCTGACCGACGGCATCACCGCCTTCTGGGAAGGCGCCTATGTCCGCAACAAGATCAACTCGACGCTCGGTGCGGTGCCGATGAGCAGCTCGGGCTTCATCCCGAATTTCCAGCTCGACCTGCGCAATCCCTATCTGGCGCCCTCGCTGCGCGAATTCCTGCGCACCAATCTGGACACCGACAACGACAATCTGGTGCCGCTCAACATCAATCGCCGCCTGCTCGAGGGCGGATCGCGCACCAGCGATCAGACGCGCGATTTCTGGCGCTTCGTCGTCGGCCTGAAGGGCGACCTGACCGATCGGCTGAAATGGGAAGTCTTCTACAATCAGGGCGAGAACAAGCTCACCGACGTCCAGGGCGGCGGCGTGCTGATCGACAATTTCGCGGCGGCGTTCCGAGTCAATCCGGCCAATCCGATGCAATGCGCCAATGGCGACCCCAAATGCGTGGTGATCAACCCCTTCGGCGCCAATTCGCTGACCAAGGAGATGATCAACTATATCTATACCGACCTCACCAACATCACTGAGGTGAGCCAGAAGCAGGTGGGTGCCAGCATCGCCGGTTCGCTCTTCTCGCTGCCCGCCGGCGATGTCGGCATCGCGGTCGGCGCCGAATATCGCAAGGAAAGCTCGCAGTTCAATCCGGACCAGCTCTACGTCCAGGGCAAGGCACTGTCGCGCTCGGCGGGCATCCAGCCCACTGGCGGTCAATATGACGTCAAGGAAGCCTATGGCGAGCTGTTCGTGCCGATCCTGGCCGACATACCGGGCATCCACATGCTCGCATTCGAAGGCGGCGTCCGCTTCTCCGACTATTCCTCGGCCGGCTCGGTGGTGTCGTACAAGCTCGGCGGTGAATATTCGCCGATCCCGGGCCTCAAGTTCCGCGGCCTTTATCAGCGGGCCGTGCGCGCGCCGAACGTGATCGAATTGTTCTCGGGCGCGACCAACACCGCGCCGCAAGCGACCGATTTCTGCAACGCGACCTCGTCACGTACGGCGGCGGAGCGTTCCTTCTGTCTCCAGCTCGGCGTGCCGGCGGCGGTGATCGACGTGTTCCAGCAGGAAAATACCCAGATCCGCGCGATCACGGGCGGCAACCCCGATCTCCAGGAGGAAACCTCCGACACCTGGTCGGTCGGGGCGGTCTTCCGGCCGGAATTCGTGCCCAATCTCCAGATCTCGGTCGATTATTACAATATCAAGATCAAGGACGCGATCGCGGTGTTCGGTGGCGGCCTCCAGCCGACGATCACGGCATGTCGCGGCAACCTGTCGCTGAGCAACCCGTTCTGCGCGCCGCTCAACCATCGCACGCCCGACGGTCAGCTTTACGATGTGTCGTTGCTCAACGCCAATATCGCCAACATCTCGTCTTCGGGCATCGATTTCCGTCTCGATTACCGCTTCGAGACCGGTAGCCTGGGATCGTTCGGCTATTTCCTGGCCGGTACCTATCTTCTGGAGAACACGACCAAGAGCAGCCCGGTGGTGCCGTCGGTCGATTGCGCCGGCTTCATCGGCGGCGGAAGCTGCGGCAGCGCCAACCCCAAATGGCGCCTGACGCAGCGCGTGACCTGGGATATCGATCCGGTACAGGTGTCATTGCGCCACCGCTTCATTGGGTCGACCAAGGATGGCCGCATCGCCGCGGCGATCGCGTCGGGCGCGGCGATGCCGCTGCTTGCCGTGCCCGAGACGGGCGACGTGCATTATTTCGATCTCAGCGCTTTCGTGAACGTGACCGACAAGGTCACGCTGTTCGGCACGATCGACAATCTGCTCGACAAGAACCCGCCCTACCAGCTGTTCGAGCGCGAGACCTTCGACGCGATCGGTCGCCGTTTCTCGGTCGGCTTCAAGGCGACGTTCTGAGTGGAAACCGGACGGCAGCGGCGGCATCATCGCGCCGCTGCCGTTCGCGTTTGAGGGTGCTGGGTGCCATGAAGACATATCGCTTTCTCGACCGCGGCATTGCCGCCGCCTTCCTGCTCGCGCTCGGCAGCACCGCCGCGCATGCGCAGGTGCAATCCCACGCTCCGGCGCAGGGGACGGCGGCGGTCGCGGGCACCCGCCTCTCGATCGACCAGCTCTATCAACTCAAGAGCCTGATCGGCACCACGCCGGAGGGCTATGCCTGGTCGGCGGACGGCAGCCGCGTGCTCTTTCTCTGGAACGACGAAGGCTACAGCTTCCGCGATATCTGGGTCTATTCGGTCAAGACCGGCAAGAAGACCCGGCTGACCTTCCAGGGGCGTGATGCCAAGCCCGAGGCCGAACAGCGGGGTATCTCGCAGGCGGTGTTCCTGGGCAAGGATCGTATCGCCTATGTGCTGAACGGCAGGCTCAACATCCTCGGCGCCGACGGCAAGGCCGAAGCCGTCGAAACCGACAAACAGGCGGTTCGCCGCCTGACGGTATCGCCCGACGGCAAGCAACTCGCCTTTATTTCCGGCAATCCGGTCGATACGCGCAACCGCGTGACGCTCGGCGGGATATTGTGGACGCGCGACACCGCCACCACTGGGGACAGGCTGGCACGGCGACTGGCGGGCGACGACGATCCCAAAGTCTATGTCCAGGATTATCAATGGTCGAAGGACGGCCGCGCGATCGCATTCCAGCAAGCCGACGACCGGCTGATGCCGGAGCGCGACATCTATTATTACGCAAAGGGCGATCTCCAGAATAATCGCGTCGCGCGCGCCTTTCCGGGCGACGAGACGACGCGGGCGACGATCGGCGTGGTCGATGCCGCGACTGCGGCGACGCGCTTCTACGAACGCCCCGACGCCAAGCACCATATCTGGAATTACGGCCTGTCCGCCGACGGCAAAAGGCTGTTTGTCAACGGCTCCGACATGGAGGCCAAGGAACATACGATCTACGTCTATGACGTGGCGACGGCCAAGCGCGAGACATTCTACCAGCTCCGCGAGGACAAGCATCTGCGGCCCGACTGGCAGGTCGAATGGGCGCCGGGTGACGACGGGCTGATCATCCTCACCGATCGCGACGGCTGGCTGCATCTCTACCACCAGCAGACAGCCCAGGCGAAGCCGCGCCAGCTGACCAGCGGCAATTGGGAAATCGCGTCGTTCAACGTCGACGCGGCGCATGGCCAGCTCTATTTCCTCGCCAACCAATCCTATCTGCCCGAACGCCAGATCTATCGCGTGCCGGCCAAGGGCGGCGCCATCCAGCGGGTCAGCGCGGCGACGCCGGGGACGTACGAACCGGTTTTCTCACCCGATTTCCGGCATGCCGCGAGCCTGTTCACCAACGACACGACACCGCCCGAACTGGTGGTGACCGACCTTTCCAAGCCCGGCAGCGCGGTACAGGCGACCAAGTCGCCCCAGCCCGAATTCTACCGCCAGACCTGGGCCAATATCGGCTATGTCGAGTTTCCGAGCCATGTCGACGGCACCAATCTGGTCGGGCGGCTGAGCCTGCCCGCCAATTACGATCCGTCGAAACGCTATCCGCTGATCGTCGGCTCGGTCTATTCGGATGCGGTGCGCAACCAATGGGGCGGACGGCGCGCGCATCCCACCTGGGGGCTCGACCAGTATTTTGTCGCGCAGGGCTATATCGTGCTCAACGTCAATGTCCGCGGAAGCTGGGGGCAAGGGCGCGCGCACAATCAGGGTCAGTTGCACAGCTATGGCGAGACCGACATCAACGATCTCGAGAGCGGCGTGCGCTATCTCGTCGCCAAGAACTATGTCGACCCGAAGCGCGTCGGTATCTGGGGATCGAGCTATGGCGGGCTGATGACGATCATGTCGCTGGCGAAGAAGCCCGGCGTCTATGCGGCCGGCATCGCCGGCGCGCCCGCGACCAATGTCTGGCACGCCTATCCGTCGCAAATGTGGATTATGGGCCCGCCCGACGGCCCAGACATGCCCGGCCGCTACGAAGCCCAATCGGCGCTTTACCAGAGCAGGGGCATCAAGGATCCGCTGATGATCATCCACGGCACCCGCGATCCCGTGGTGCTCTATTCGGACACGGTCGCACTGACCGAAAAGCTGATCGCCAATGAGCAGATGTTCGAGCTGGTGACGCTGCCGGGCGCCAATCACGCCTGGGCGAGCGACAATCTTCCGCAGGCACGTTTCGCCTTCAAGAAGATGATCGAGTTTTTCGACCGCAACCTGAAGCCGGGGCAGTAATCACCATGTCGCGGCGCCTGTTTTCCCTGCTGCTCGGCTTCGGCGCATTGCTGGCCGCGCCCGCCGCCCATGCGGAGTCCGTGCAGGATCTGGGCGCGGAGTTCTGGACGTGGCGCGCAACGACACAGCCGGCGACGAGCGACGATATTCCACGGATCGTCCGGCCAAAGGGCTGGACGCCCGACTGGTCGGCGGATGCGGTCAAGGCGCAAAAGGACAGGCTCACCCAGTTCGAAAGCCGATTGAAGGCGCTGTCGGACACGCCTCGCAGCGTGAGCGAGCGTGTCGATTATCGCCTTGTCGGATCGGCTCTGGCGCGGGTGCGCTGGGAACTCGATCATGTCGCGGCGTGGCGGCATCAGCCGCATTTCTATGTCGCACAGGCGCTCAATCCGATCTTCGAGACATTGCTGCCGCCGCCGCCCGTCGAAAGCGCGCGGATCGAGGACGTGATCCGCTTGCTCGAGCGCGTTCCGGCGACGCTTCAGGCGGGGCAGGCCAATCTGACCGACATGCGCGGCCCGTTCGTCGACGTGGCGCTGCACCAGATCGCCGATGTGCCGACCAGCCTGCGCGGCATGGCCGCGGGGCTCCAGCCCTTCGCCACCCCCGCGCAGCAGCGGCGGATGCAGGCGGCGCTTGCCGGCGCGATCGCCGCTTTCGACGGCTTTGGCACATATCTGAAATCCAAACGCGCCGGGCTTCCCGGCGGCACCGCGATCGGGCGGGACAGCTACAGCTTCTTCCTCCGCAACGTCGCGCTCTATCCCTATTCGCCCGACGACCTGCTGATCATGGGACGGCAGGAATGGGCGCGCTCGGTGATGTTCGAGGAGCTTGAGCGCAACCGCAATCGCGGCCTGCCCGAACTGCCGATCGGCGCCTCGATCGGTGCCGTGACCCAGAAGCTGAATGCCGACGAGCTCAAGGTCCGCAAATATCTGACGGACAACCGGCTGCTGACCGTTCCCGCCTGGGTCGGTCATTACAAGGCGCAGCCTTTCCCCGCCTATCTCGCGCCGATCGGCTGGCTCGGCCGGACCTTCGACCTGACGAGCATCGCGCGCGTGGGGCAGGACGCGACCGTCTATCTGCCCGATCCCTCGCCCAAGCTCGGCTATTTCAACCTGTCGATCACGCGCGATCCGCGTCCGATCATCGTGCATGAAGGCGTGCCCGGGCATTTCTTCCAGCTCAGCCTGTCATGGAAGCATCCCAACGCGCTGCGCCGCCATTATTACGACAGCGCCGCGAACGAAGGCACCGGCTTCTATGCCGAGGAGATGATGCTGCAGGCCGGGCTGTTCGCCGATGCGCCGCGTACGCGCGAGATCATCTACAATTTCGCGCGACTGCGCGCCTTGCGCGTCGAGGTCGACGTCAAGCTGGCCCTGGGCCTGTTCACCATCGCGCAGGCCGCCGACTATCTGGAGCGGACGGTGCCGATGGATCGCGCCACCGCCGAGGAGGAAGCTGTCTTCTTCGCGGCCTCACCGGGCCAGGCGATCAGCTATCAGATCGGCAAGATGCAGACGCTCGATTTCCTGGCCGAAGCGAAGATCCGCAAGGGCAAGGATTTCGATCTCAGGCATTTCCATGATTATCTGTGGCAGAACGGCAATGTGCCGATCGCGCTGCAGAAGGAAGAATATCTGTCCGGCGTGTCGGGCGAAAAGGGGAAGGGGCTCTAGATGCGGCACATTCGATTTACCGAGCCCCGATCGGGATTGTCGGCCCGCTGCCTGCTGCTCGACGACAAGGCGCCGGTTTCATGCGGATTCCTTTGGGATCTTGCCGAGCGCCGCACGCGCTTCGAGGCGATGCATGCGATGTGGACCGGTCCGGAGATCTCGGTGCCGATCCCTTCGGGCATATTGGCGGACGACATGCCGCGCCCGGCGGTCCCGCATGAAAATGCGACGGCCTTTCCCGATCAAGGCGATATCGTGCTCGCATATCTGGCGGCGGGCAGCACCAAGGGCCTGCCACCCGGCGATTTCTACGATATCGGCCTGTTCTATGGGCCTGGCGGACGGCTGCTGATGCCCTTTGGCTGGATCCAGGCGAATGTCTGCGCGCGGATCCTCGACGAGGATCTGGCCAAGGCCCAGGCCGATTTCCGTACCATCCGGCGCAACGGCGCCTGCGATCTGACGATCGAAACCGCCTGACGCGGCCGGGAAGGACACGCCATAATGCAATATTCCGACCTGATGGCGCTGATGGGTAACTGGCTGTTGCCGGGATCGCTCGTCTGCGTGATGGCTTCGATGGGCCTGTCGCTGACCGTCGACGATTTCCGCCAGGTGTTCCGCAACAAGCGCGCGCTCATCTTCGGCGTCTGCTCGATGCTGATCGTGCCGCCACTGATCGGTCTCAGCATGGCGCTGACGGTTGCACCGACGCCGGCGCTCGCGGTCGGCTTCGTCCTGCTCGCGACCACGCCGGGCGGCATGCTCTCAAACCTGTTCACCGACATGGCGAAGGGCGATCTGGCGCTGTCGATGTCGATGACCCTGCTGCTGAGCATGATCTACATCTTCGTCGTGCCGTTCTACGCCCATTTCGCACTGCTCCATTTCATGGGGCTGGCGGCGGACGTGAACGTGCCGCTGGCGTCGTTTTTCTGGGACATCTTCTCGATCACCGTCCTGCCCGCAGGCACCGGTTTCATCATCCGGGCGCTGCGCCCGGCCTTTGCGCTCTGGATCAAGCCGCATCTGAAGAATGCCGCGACGATCGTGCTGTTCACCTCGTTCGGCTTCATCCTGGTCGATCAGATCCCCGTGCTGCGGCAGAATCTGGGGGCGCTGTTCTGGATCACCGTGGCGCTCAACGTGGTCATGGTCGGCGTGGTGATGACGATCGTCCGCTTCGCCGGTTTCACGCGCCGCGAGAATATCGCGATCGGGATCGAGCATCTGATGCGCCAGGAGGGGACGGCGATCTTCATCGCGGTGACGATCGTCGGCAATAACGAGATGTCGCTGCCGATGATCATGAACACGCCGGTCGCGCTCGTCATCGTGCTGATCTTCGTCGCCATCGCGCGCCGCACCGCTCGAGACGGCGCGGCGGCAACCGCACCCGCATAGCATTCACGAAAAACCGCCCCGGACGGGCGATCAGGAAAGTTCAGTCATGCAATTGCCGAGAAAGCCGGACCTCGCGAGGGCGCAAACCGCCACTCTCGCGATGTCCTCCCTTACCCTCCAGAGCCGGCGACCGGCCGGGGCATGATGCGCCATCAGCCGATAGAGCCGCAACGCGGCAACGGGCCGTCCGCGTCCGCCGTATGGCATGCGACCGCGCGACCCGGGCCGATGCTGGACCGCCTGGGCGGACCTTTGGAGACCGATATTCTGGTCATTGGCGGCGGCATTGCCGGCCTTTCGACCGCACTGCATCTGGCGGAGTCCGGGCTGGACGTCGTCGTGATCGAGGCCGGACAGATCGGCAGCGGTGCTACCGGACAAAGCGGCGGCCTGGTCGCGCCCGACTATATCCGGCACAGCCCGGAAACGATCGGCAAGGCGATCGGCCGGCAGGCGGGCGAACGGCTGACCCGCTTTCTCGGTGGTTCGGCGCAAATCTGCTTCGACCTGATCGAGCGCCACCACATCGATTGCGACGCCCGCCAGGACGGTTTCTGGTGTCCCGCACATACCGATACGCTGGTCGAAACCCAGCGTGGCTATGCCGCGCAATGGCAGTCGCGGGGCTTCGACGTGTCGTTCGTCGATGCGGAGAACACGCGGCAAAGGCTGGGGTCGCACCGTTATCGCGGCGCGCTGCGCTTCGGCGCGGGCGGGTCGCTCAATCCATTGGCCTATGCCCGTGGCCTCGCGCATGCCGCGCTGAAAGCGGGGGCGGCGATCTTCGTCGACAGTCCCGTCGGCTCGCTGACCCGCGCGAACGGCGTCTGGCGCGCCGAAACGCCGGGAGGAGCGGTTGCCGCGCGTCGGCTGGTGCTCGCGGCCAATGGCGGCAATGCGGCGCTGCATCCGGCGTTGCGACGCACGACCCTGCCGCTTCAGGTCGTCGAATTCGCGACCGCGCCACTGACAGAAGAACAGCGCGCGCATGTGCTGCCCCAGGGCGGCAGCTTCACCGACAAGAACCCCTATGTGTTCACGGCACGCTATGACGGGCTCGGCCAGCTCATCTCGGCGTTCCCGATCTCCCTGCTGATACGCGGTCAGGATGCGTTCCAGCGGGAAGCGCGGCGGCGCCTGGCCAGTCATTTCGACGCGTTGCCGGCACCCGAGATCGACTATCTCTGGGAAGGGACGGCGTGGATCAACACCTCGTTCCTGCCGGAGATCTACGATCTGGGCGACAGCGCCTATGCCATTCAGGCGTGCAACGGACGCGGGATATCGATCAACAGCGCGATCGGGCGCGAGATGGCGACCGCGATCGCGACCAACGATCTGGGTGCGCTTTCTGTCGTGCCGCGCGCGCCGACACCCGTGCGGATGCATGCCGCTGCGTCGCTGATGCCGAAGCTGGTGATGTCGCTGGCCTATCTGTCGAGTTGAGCAACAGTCCTCGCCGTCATTGCGAGGAGTGTAACGACGAAGCAATCCAGCGGTTGATGCATCCCTGGATTGCGTCGCTCCGCTCGCAATGACGACCGGGCCAAGCACTGATCAACCCCGCGCCAACGGCTCCAGATTGTCGTGCATCCGGTTGAGCAGGCCGATCATCAGCTCGAATTCTTCGGGCGCCAGGCCAGTGACGAGATGCTCATAGACCGGCGCCGAGACGCGCCGGGCTTCGCGCAGCTTGTCACGGCCATCCTTCGTCAGCGTGACGAGCGTGACGCGCGCATCCTCCGCGCTGGCGGTCGCCGAGACCAGGCCCGCCGCGGTCATGCGCTGGATGATGCGCGTCATCGTGGACAGGTTGATCACGGCCGCCTCTGCAATTTCACGCGTACCGCGTGGGCTGCGCTCGCCCAGGATCATCAGCACGCGCCATGACGGGATATCGAGCGCGATCGCGCGCAGCCGTGCTTCGATGATGCCGTTGTACCGGCTGACCAGCCGATTGAGCAGGTAAAAGGGGTAACGCTCCACCTTGAAAGCCGAGGTGCCGGGATTGCTCGACCGGAACGCGTCCATGCTCTCAGTATCCATGGTCACTGCTGTAGGGCCTCGATCATTTCGCCGCAATCGGGTCGATTTATTTGCATATTCACGTAATAATGGTGATGATTGGACATGTCGAACGGGGAGGCGTCGTGCAGATCGGAGTATTCGGAAAATCGTGGCTGCTGGCGTTGCCGCTGCTCATGGCTATGCCGGTCGCGGCGTCTGCGGGGCAGGGGGCTCCGCGCGCATTGCCCACGGTGATCGCCGATTATGAGCGGTTCACCGATGCCTATCCGATGGAAGCCGGCCGATCCGATCCGTCGCGCGCCAAAGCGGGCTGGCCGCGGGAAACGCCGGCGCAAATGGCGGAGCGCAAGGCAGGGCTCGCGAAGATCCGTAGCGATCTTGCGACAGTGTCCGCTACGACGCTCGGCGAAGAGGACAGGATCAATCGCGACTATCTGCGCGCGGTGCTCGACTGGCGCATCCAGGGCCTGGATTTCGACGAACGCCGCTTCGCCTTCGTCGCGCATGAAGGCTTCTACAATACGCCCCATCATGCCGCGCGCGGCACGGTGCTGCACAACGAAACCGAAGCGCGCGACTGGATCGCACAGCTGCGCGGGATTCCCGCCTATTTCGTGGAGCAGCGGGCCAATCTGGAGCGGGGTATTTCCACCGGCTGGACCCAGCCCGTCCAGGTCGTCGACGTTGCCGTCACCGTTTTGCGCAACCAGATCGCGCGGCCGGCGGCGGAAGACGGGTTGCTCGATCCGATCAGGGCGCTGCCCACGACCATCCCGGAAGCAGCCCGGCATGCGTTGGAAGCGGAAGCATTGGCGGTGCTGACCGCACAGGTCCGGCCGGCGCAGAACGCGATGCTCGCTTTCATCGATGGTCCCTATCGCGCCAAGGCGAGGCCTGAAATCGGCATCGCCTCGATTCCGCAGGGGCGCGCCTATTATGATTACCTGCTGCGCTACTACACCACCACCGATCTTACCGCCGAGCAGATCCACGCAATGGGGTTGAGCGAAGTGAAGCGTATCCGCGGCGAAATGGACGCGGTGATCGCCAGCACCGGCTTCAAGGGGCGTTTCGCCGACTGGTTGAAATTCCTGCGCACCGATCCGCGTTTCTACGCCACCAATCGGGAGCAGCTTCTCGAAAAGGCCAGCGCCGTCGCCAAGCGGATCGACGGGCTGCTGCCGCGCTGGTTCGGCGTGCTGCCGCGCCAGCCCTTCGTCGTCGAGCCGGTGCCGCGCGACCTGGAGGAAGGCTATACCACCGCACGCTATGGCGGCGGCGATTTCGGGCGCGGCTTTCCTGGTCGCTTCATCGTCAACACCTCGCACCTCGACCAGCGCCCGCTCTATGAGCTGCCGGCGCTGACGCTTCACGAGGCGGCCCCGGGCCATCACACCCATTTCGCGCTGACCAGCGAGCATGACGAACTGCCCGCCTTTCGCCGTCAGCGCGACATGCTGGCCTATCGCGAAGGCTGGGCGCTCTATGCCGAAAGGCTGGGGCACGAAATGGGCGTCTATCGCGACGCCTATGAAAAGTTCGGCAGCCTTTCGACCGAGATGTGGCGCGCCTGCCGGATGGTGGTCGATACCGGCATCCATGTGCTGGGCTGGAGCTACGCGCAGGCGCGCGCCTGCTTCACCGAGAACAGCGCGCTCGCCGACATCAACATCGATACCGAGCTCGTCCGCTATATCGGCGCACCGGGCGGGGCGGTGGCGTACAAGGTCGGCGAACTCAAGATCGTCGAGCTGCGGGCGCGGGCCGAAAAGGCGCTGGGCGACCGGTTCGATATTCGGCGGTTTCACGACCTGATCCTGGCGCAGGGGCAGGTGCCGATGAGTGTTCTCGATGCGAAGGTGGAGCGGTGGATTGCGGAGCAGAGGTGAGCCTGCTCCCTCTCCCTCTTTAGGGGGAGAGGGTGGTTGAGCGTAGCGA
>NZ_JBYSZM010000062.1:0-22963 GCF_058787155.1 Sphingobium sp. FW305-3-2-15-F-TSA7
CGCTCGCGCGGCCCCGGCGATTGGCGCGGGTCGTCGGCAGCATCGGACTATGTCCGTCTTCTGGATAGAATTTATACTCATTTCCGATCGACCAACACATTGATCCCACATACGAAGTCGTCCGCAAAAAAACGAACAGTGATGCCCCACGCGTCGATGGGGCATCCCGCATGGCGATCATTGAGCTTTTTTGTGGAGACATTGGATGACCCTAGCGCCTTCCGTCAGCATCACGCCGCCCGACATGATCTTCGATCAGAGCGGGATCGACACCACCAATGCGATGAAGATGTCGCTATTGGTGCCGGCAGAAGGCTTCGTCCTCACGCAGCGTCGAACATTGACGACATTGCTTGCGCCGCTGACTGATGATGCAGGGCCCGACAACGGCCTGATCGACGGTTTCAGTGGCACGATAAGCTGGGGCATCTATTCGTCGGTGAACGGTGAGCCTGGAACGCTGTTGTTTTCCGGATCGGACAACACGCCGCAAATGGTGGACACTGGCTTGAGCTTCAGCGGCACCACCGACGACGTCGTCATGGCGACGATCGATCTGGGTAGCGTGACGCTCGATCCCGGCAGCTATTTCCTCGCGCTGCACGAAGGGGTGTGGGGATCGCCCAATGACGGCTCCGAGATCTACTGGATGAAGACCTCGACGGATCTGGGCGTCAATGGCTTCCACTTCACCCCCAACACCGCCAACCCGTCCAACTGGTCGTTCGATGTGCCGGGCGGCTCCGCCGCCTTCACGCTGAAGGGCGTGGCAATCGAACAGGTCGCGTTCAACCTGAAAGGCAGTATCTCGGTTTCCGACGCCGATGTCGGCGGCAACATCATGATGGTGACGTTGAACGTCGGCTACGGCATATTGACGGTAAGCGCGGGCACCAGCGGCGCGAATGTTGCCGGCAGCGGCACCGGCACGGTCATACTCACCGGCACGCTGGCGCAGATCAACGACCTGCTGGGAACGAATGCCACCAGCAGCGTCAGCTTCACCGCCAACACCGATGTGCCGCCCGCCAGCACCGTGCTCACCGTGACCGCGCAGGAACCCGGCGATGCCGCCCCTTCCGCGCCGGCGACGCAGACGATCACGATCGCGGCAGTCAACGATGCGCCGACCGTCTCCATCTCTCCGTCCGGCACGCTCTTTAATCAGAGCAGCCTTGATGTCACGAACGCCAATGGCATTTCGAATGCGGTCAATTCCGACAGTTTCGCACTTACGGAACGCCGGACGCTGGGAACGATCACGGCGGCCCTGAACGACAACGGTCCCAACAACGGCGCATTGGACGGCTTCAGCGGCACGTTGAGCTGGGGCATCTATTCCTCGGTGAGTGGCGCGCCTGGCACGCTGCTGTTCAGCGGAACGGACAGCACGCCGTTGCTTGTCGATTCCGGTCAGAATCTTTTCGACGGCACCGACATCATCCTGGCCACGATCGACCTGGGCAATGTGACGCTGGATGCCGGCGAATATTTCATCGCGCTGCACGAGGGCGCCTGGGGATCGGCCTATGACAACACCCAAATATTCTGGGTGCGGACGTCCGCACCCCAGGACGCCGTTGGCAGTCAGGCCAGTTTCAACCTCGCCAATCCGTCCGGCTGGTCTAGCGAAGGTTACTCCTATGCATTTTCGCTTGCGGGGCCAAGCTACGCCGCGACCGAGCAGGTGGCGCTCGATCTGAAGGGCAGGGTTGTGGTTGCCGACGATTCCGGCAGCAACAGCATCACCGTCACTTTGAACGTCGGCTACGGTATCCTGACGGTGACGGCGGGTACGAGCGGCGCGAACGTGTCGGGCAGCGGCACGGGCACGGTCACGCTGACCGGCACGCTGGCGCAGATCAACGATCTGTTGGGCTCCAACGCCACGAGCAGCATCGGCTTCACGGCCAACACCGATACGCCGCCCGCCAGCACGACGCTCAGCGTCAACGTCAATGACGGCGGCAATAGCGGCAGTGGCGGTGCGTTCACAGGATCGGCCACACAGACTATCACCATCGCGGCGGTCAACGACGCGCCGACGGCGGTGGTTTCGGCAAGCGCCTATGCCGCGACCGAACAGGTTGCGCTCAACCTGAAGGGCACGGTGTCGGTCGCCGATGCCGATGCCGATGCGGGCAGCGGCAGCGTCACGGTGACGCTGGGCGTGGGTTATGGCGTGCTGACGGTGACGGCGGGCAGCAGCGGCGCGAACGTCTCGGGCAGTGGCACGAACAGCGTCACGCTCACCGGCACGCTGGCGCAGATCAACGATCTGCTGGGCAGCAATGCCACCAGCAGCGTCAGCTTCACCGCCAACACCGATGCGCCGCCCGCGAACACGACGCTGACTGTCAGCGTGAACGACGGCGGCAATAGCGGCAGCGGTGGTGCGCTGACCGGATCGGCGAGCCAGACCATCAATATCGCAGCGGTGAACGATGCGCCGGTAATTTCGAACCTGAGCGGCGACAGCGTTACCTGGACCGAGGGCAATGGCTCACTGCTGATCGATGCCGGCGGTAATGCAGCGATCACCGACGCCGACAGCACCAACTTCGATGGCGGAACGCTGACCGTTTCGATCACCGGTGGCCTCGTGAGCGCGCAGGATCAGCTGGTGATCATACCCGATGCCTTCATCACGCTGGGCGCGCCGCTTCCGGGCGGCGATCGCCAGGTCTATTATAACGGCACCCAGATCGGCCTGGTCGCGGGCGGTGGCGCGGGCGGCACCGCGCTCAGCTTCACCTTCTACGATCCCGATGGCCGCCCGGCCCCCCCGGTTGGCGCGGTGCAGGCGCTGCTCCGCACCATCGGTTACACGAATTCGGGCGGCGACGCGCCGAGCGCCGGCGCGCGCACGATCAGCTGGACGCTGAACGACGGCGATGGCGGCACCACCACGGTCACCAGCACCGTCAATGTCGCGGCGGTCAACGACGCGCCGACGGCGGCGGTTTCGGCGAGCGCCTATGCCGCGACCGAACAGGTCGTGCTCAACCTGAAGGGCACGGTTTCGGTCGCCGACGCCGATGCGGGAAGCGGCAGCGTCACGGTGACGCTGGGCGTCGGCTATGGCATATTGACGGTGACGGCGGGCAGCAGCGGCGCGAACGTCTCGGGCAGCGGCACGAACAGCGTCACCCTCACCGGCACGCTGGCGCAGATCAATGATCTGCTGGGCGCGAACGCCACCAGCAGCATCGGCTTCACCGCCAACACCGATACGCCGCCCGCCAGCACGACGCTGAGCGTCGGCATCAATGATGGCGGCAATAGCGGCAGCGGCGGTGCGCTGACCGGATCGGCGAGCCAGACCCTCAATATCGCGGCGGTCAACGACGCGCCGACGGCGGTGGTTTCGGCAAGCGCCTATGCCGCGACCGAACAGGTTGCGCTCAATCTGAAGGGCACGGTGTCGGTCGCCGATGCCGATGCAGGCAGCGGCAGTGTCACGGTGACGCTGGGCGTCGGCTACGGCATATTGACGGTGACGGCGGGCAGCAGCGGGGCGAATGTTTCGGGCAGCGGCACGAACAGTGTCACGCTTACGGGTACGCTGGCGCAGATCAACGATCTGCTGGGCGCCAATGCCACCAGCAGCGTCAGCTTCACCGCCAACACTGATACGCCGCCCGCGAGCACCACGCTCAGCGTCGGCATCAATGACGGCGGCAATAGCGGTAACGGCGGTGCGCTGACCGGGGCGGCCAACCAGACCATCACCATCACGGCGGTCAACGATCTGCCGGTGGCTGTGGGCGACGTCTATTCGACCAACGAGGATGTGCCTCTCATCATCGCCGGCCCCGGCGTGCTCACGAACGATAGCGATGCCGACGGCGATGCGCTGACCGCGGTGCTGGTGACCGGCCCTTCGCACGGCACGCTGACGCTCAATCCGAACGGCAGCTTCACCTATACGCCCGATGCCAATTACAATGGCGGCGACAGCTTCAGCTATCGTCCCAATGACGGCACGGCGAACGGCCCGCCCACCACCGTCACGCTGACGGTCAATGCGGTCAATGACGCGCCAGCGAACCTTGTGATCGATAGCGACCGGGTCAACGAAGGCGCACCGGCGGGAACGATCGTCGGCACGGCGTCCGCGAACGATGTCGATGGCGATCCGATCATCTGGTCGCTGTCGGGCGCGGATGCCGGGCTGTTCCAGATCGACGGAAGCGGCGTGATCACCACCACGGGCACGACCGCGAATTTCGAGAGCCGGCCGAGCTACAGCCTCACCGTGCGCGCAGCCGATGCCGGTGGGCTCTTCACCGAGCAGGCGCTGGCGGTCGTGGTCAACGACAGGCCGGTGGCGGTTGCCGATGCACTGGCGATCGACGAGGGCAAGACCAGCGCCAATCTCTGGTCGACCTTGCTGGGCAACGACACCGACGGCAATGGCGATGCGCTGACGATCGTCTCGGTCAACAGCGTGGGAACGGGCGGCCATGTGATCTTCGACGCCGCCACCCAATCGCTCAAATATGTCGCGGACGCCGCGGCGTTCGACCTGCTGAGCCCGGGCCAGACGCTGACCGACAGCTTCAAATACACCGTCACCGATGCCGGCGGCCTGACCAGCACTGCCACCGCGACCTTCACCGTCACCGCGATCGTCGACGGCGTGCAGGTGGTCGGTGGCGGCCGCAACGGCAATGTGCTCACCGGCACGGCGGACGAGGACCGGCTCTACGGCTTTGCGGGCAACCAGAGCCTCAACGGCGGTGCCGGCGACGACACGCTGATCGGCGGCGCGGGCAACGATACGCTGACGGGTGGCACCGGCAAGGATGTCTTCATCATCAACTTCCAGGACGGGCATGATGTCATCACCGACTATACTCCCGGCCAGGACGTCATCGATCTTGCCGCCGGCATGGATATCCTGAGCAGCGTCGCCGCCGACACCAATGGCGACACCATCGTCGACCTCACCATCAATCTCGAACTCGGCGGCTCCGTCACACTGCTCGGCATCTCCAGCATCGGACAGGTCACCTTCGCCTGACCCGGATCGATCTCCAGCCGGATGAGGCGATCCGGCTGGAGATCATGCCCTAGGATTTTGTTTTGTCACGATTTTAGCTTCGCTGGCCTACGGTTCGAGGCGTTCGATGATTCCATCGAACTCTAACATACATCGATCCTGACGCCCGGCTGGCCGTGCCAGCGCATCAGCATCCGTTCGGGGCGCTGGCCGGTATCGCCGGTTGCGCGGAAGCCCAGTTTTTCGAGCAGGCCCCAGGACGGACGGTTATCGAGCGCGCATTCCGCTTCGATGCCGGTGCAGCCGGGCAGCTCCTCGAGCGTGGCGAGCGTCGCTTCCACCGCTTCGGTCGCCAGGCCTCTGCCGCGCGCCGATGCCGCGAACCAATATCCGATCTCGACCGCGCCGAAGGGGCGGCGATGGACGCCGATCACGCCGTGCAGTGCGCCCGTCGTCCGGTCGCGGACTCCGTGAAAACAGCGATCGGCGTGCCTGGCGATCAGTGCCCGCGCATCGTCGATCGTAAAGGGGGTGGGAAGGAAGGAAACGCGCGACGTGACCGAGGCATCGGTGATGCGCTGCACGTCGGCGGCATCTGCACCGGTGAGCGGCGCGATCCTGCTGCGCGGCGTGGTGATGTCGAGATGATGTGTCACGGTTCGCCCTTTTTCAAAGGCCGCCGCGGCAGGTGACATATCGCTTGAAGACCATGCGCTCACCGTACCCGGCGGCGATGGTCATGGATGATGACGCGCCGCTCCCTACAGGAAGCGCCAATAGCCCTTATGCGAGGTGGTAAAGTACGTCATCGGGCGTGTATCTGTCACAGCCCGGCATTTGGATCAATATGGTTCCGCGCGTCGCTCAGCGAAAATCGACGGTCGCCACCACGAGTATTCGTGGATGCATGGCCGCTTCGCCGGTGGTCGCGGGCTGCCGCAGCCAGGCATTCGCCATGGCGCGCTCGACCGTCTCGCGATTCTCGAAGGCAAGCGCGACGAGATCGTCGGTCCACGATGCCAGATGGGCGTCGAGCGTAGCGCGTGTGATCATCGCGATAACCGGTGGCTGGCAGTCCAGCTGAATCCGGAAATTACCATCGATTGTGCGGGCAGTGTCCCAGAGCGGGGGCGGCGGAGGCATGATAGTCATGGCCTGTGTCCTTCCTCGATCAATGTGGGCTCGCAAGCACGGACTGGCAAGGGCTGCGGCCGACGATAGCCGCTATCTCCGGCCCGACCCGAGGTGACGTTTCGGATCGGCGGTAATGGGGCGAGGCGCCCCCTCTGTTACACTTTCGGACAAATGCGCCGGATTTCGGCACATCCACGCGACAGCTGGGTCCTATCTCTGCTTCAGACGCCGCTGATGGCGCCGGAACAAGAGGAACGAACGATGAAAAAGTTTCTGATGGCGCTGGCCGCAACCAGCATGATCGCCAGCCCGCTGGTCGCCAGCCAGGCGCAGGCCGCGCCCTACCAGCAGCGCACCGCGCAGAAGACGGTGCATTACGGGCAGAATGGCCGCACCGTGGTGAAGCACAAGACCGTCGTGCGCCAGAATGACCGTCGCTATGCGCAGAATGATTATCGCTACGGCCAGCATCGCTGGGCCAAGGGCCAGCGTTTCGACCGCCGCCAGGCGCAGAATTATCGGGTGATCGGTAATCCCCGCGCCTATCATCTCGGCAACGCGCCGCGCGGTTACCAGTGGGTGCAGTCGGGCAATGACGCAGTGATGGTCGCCCTGGTCAGCGGGATCATCGGCGCGGTGATCGGCAACGCCATCCACTGAGCCTGACGCTGCATCAGGTGAGAGTGGAGAGTCCCCCGGAGCCTGGCTTCGGGGGATTTTTCCCGTTTTGGATAAGAACTGGCATGACGATCCGGGTTGGTTTCCTATTTCACCTTCACGCGAACCGACCGCTCACATCAATTGCGGCGCGCTTTCCAGGTCGAGCAGCATCCGCTTCGCGTCCAATCCGCCGGCGAAGCCGGTCAGAGCACCGTTCGATCCGACGACGCGGTGGCAGGGGGCGATGATCGAGATCGGGTTGCGGCCATTGGCCGCACCGACCGCGCGGACGGCGGCCGGCCGCCCGATCTGGTGCGCGACCTGGGCATAGCTGCGCGTCTCGCCGAACGGGATGGTCAGCAGCGCCGCCCAGACCTGTTTCTGGAAATCGGTGCCGCGGAAATCGAGCGGCACGGTGAAACGCGTCAGCGTACCCGCGAAATAGGCGTCGAGCTGGCGTGCGGTCTCGGCGAGAACCGGATGGTCGGCATCCTCGGTCGACGCGTCCAGGCGCACGCGGTCCGGCCGGTCATTCGGCCACAGGATCGCGACCAGCCCCGCATCGCTCCCCACAAGTGTCAGCGTGCCGACAGGCGACTCGGTGGTCTTGAAGCTAAGGGACATGTTTCTTCCTCATTCCGCCCGGCCAGCGATCGTGCCGCGTTTCGTCTTCCCATATATGGCGCTCCGCCAGTGGCGGCTTCCCGAAGCTTGCGGTCAAGGAATCAGGCCGCGCTCACCATGGCATCGCCCGGCCCCTGCCGGCGCAGCCGTTCGGCGTCGCGGGCGGGTGGGGCACCGAACATGCGAGTATATTCGCGGCTGAATTGCGATGCGCTTTCATAGCCGACGGCATAGCCGGCGCGCGACGCCTCGGCATTGGCGATGAGCAACCGGCGCGCTTCCTGCAGCCGCATCGACTTCTGATATTGGAGCGGGCTCATCGCGGTCGCGGTCTTGAAATGGCGGTGGAAGGAGGCGAGGCTCATCCCCGCCAGATCGGCCAGCATCTCGATCCGCAGCGGCCGATCGAAATTCGCGCGGATCCATCCGATCGCCCGACGCACGCGCGACAACCGGCTGTCGGCGATCATCGCCTGGCGCACGACGCCGCCCTGCGGGCCCTGTAGCAGGCGATAAAGAATCTCGCGCTCGAGCATCGGCGCCAGCACTGGCACGTCGTCGGGCGTGTCGAGCAGTGCGAGCAGGCGCAGCCAGGGATCGAGCAATTGCGGCGTCACCGCGCTGACCGCGAAGCCGGGCGATTGCTCGTCGAGACGATCGGGCAATTCCGCGATCAGGGCTGTCAGGCAATCGCGATCGAGCATCAGGCTGAGTCCGACATAGGGACGCTCCGGGCTGGCCTCGACGATACAGCCTGATGCGGGCAGGTCGACCGTCGCGACGAAATAGCTGGCGGGATCGTAGCGCAGCAGCCGGTCGCCGATCGAGACGGTCTTCGCACCCTGCACCACCAGGCACAGCATCGGCTCGTACAGGCCGTGCGACACTATGGTGCGTGCCTGACCCATATGGATGGCGAGGCGCGGGATCGCGGTGGCGGCATCGCCCCGGCCGTGATGGCGGAGCGCCATGTCGAGCAATTGGCGAAGCTGATCTTCCATCGCCGCAACATTGGGGCAGGGCGGGGGTGAGGCAAGCGTTAATCAGCTCGATCGGTGGCGCGCTGAGAGGATCGGGCAAGACTTCGACATGATCGGGCGCGCGAAACGGGCTGCGCCAAACCAGATAGGCGCCGACGGAAAAGAAGGAGACCGACATGACCGCGACTTTCGGAGAAGAATCGACCACCGACGACGTGCTGACTGGCGTCGATCTGTCGGGCAAACGCATATTGGTGACCGGCGTGTCGGCCGGGCTGGGCGTGGAGACGGCACGCGCGCTTGCCGCGCATGGCGCGCAGGTGGTGGGCGCCGCGCGCGATCTCGACAAGGCGCATCGGGCGACCGAGGTGGTGCGCGCCCAGGCCGCCAATGGCGGTAACATCGAATTGATCGAACTCGATCTTGCTTCGCTGGCGAGTGTTCGCGCCGCAGCCGACGCGCTGATCGCCGATGGCCGGCCGTTCGACGTCGTGATCGCGAATGCCGGCGTGATGGCATGCCCCAAGGGCGAAACCGCCGACGGTTTCGAGACGCAGTTCGGCACCAATCATCTCGGCCATTTCGTGTTCATCAACCGCATCGCGTCGCTGCTGGGTGCGGGCGGGCGTGTCGTCAGCCTGGCCTCGGCCGGTCACCGCTTTGCCGATGTCGACCTCGACGATCCCAATTTCGAACGCACGCCCTATACCGAGTTCGTCGCTTATGGCCGGTCCAAGACCGCGAACATCCTGTTCGCCGTCGAGTTCGACCGGCGCCACAAGGAACGCGGCGTCCGCGCCGCGGCGGTGCATCCCGGCGTCATCCAGACCGAACTGGCCCGCCATATGAGCGAAGAGCAGCTGCGCCAGACTATCGCCTCGCTGGAGGAGCAGATGCCCGACGGCGCGGCGCGTTACACCTGGAAGTCGATCCCCCAGGGTGCGGCAACCTCGCTCTGGGCCTCCATCGTCGCCGCGCCCGATGCGGTGGGCGGCCGCTATTGCGAAGATTGCCACCTCGCCGAAATCGTCGAGAGCGACGACGTCCGCGGCGGCGTGCGCGCCTATGCGCTTGACCCGGATCGCGCCCGTGCCCTGTGGGCCAAGAGCGAGGAGATGGTGGGCGAAAGCTTCTAGGTTGGTCTCGGCGTCATCCCCGCATTCGCGGGGATGACGGAAAGGGAGAAGGGCTCGATCCTGCCTTTCAGCCGATCGACCAGCGCCTGCGCACCACGCGTTCGAGCACCGCGAGCGGCATCGCACCGTCGGACAGCACGGCGTGGAAATCCTTCAGGTTGAAGCCCGGCTGCTTCTGTGCCTCGGCGCGCAGCCGCGTCCATACCGTGTGGCCGACCTTGTAGCTGCAGGCCTGGCCCGGCCAGACGGTGTAGCGATCGATCTCTCCCTGACTGCGGCCGCGCGCGATGCCGGTGGTCGCGATCAGATAGTCGGTCGCCTTTTCGCGGCTCCAGCGCTTGGCATGCATGCCGCTGTCGACCACCAGCCGCGTCGCACGGAACAGCAGCGACTGGAGATAGCCAACCTGGCCGAGCGGATCGCCCTTGAACATGCCCATCTCGTCGGCGAGCTGCTCGGCATAAAGCGCCCAGCCCTCGGAATAGCCGCTGAAGAAACCCCGCCGGCGGATCATCGGGATCTCCGGACTTTCCAGCGCGACGCTCACTTGCAGGTGGTGGCCGGGAACCGCTTCGTGATGGGTCAGCGTCGCCAGCCCGAATTTGGGGCGGTCGAAGGTGTCGCGCAGATTGATGTAATAGATGGCCGGGCGCGAGCCATCGAGCGAGGCGTTCTGATAATAGCCGCCGGGTGCGCCGGCCTGGATCGTCGGCGGCACGCGCCGGACTTCGACGGGGGCCTTGGGCAGCACCGCGAACGCTTCGGACAGGCGCGGCTGCATCGCCTCGATCTGGCGGTTGAGCTGTGCGAGCAGCGCGTCGCGGCCTTCGTCGGTGTTGGTGAAGAGCTGGTCGGGCCGCTTGTTGAGCTCGACCATGCGGTCGCCGACGCTGCCCTGGCTCATCCCTTCGCCTTTCAGGATCGTGTCGATCCGGGCGCTGATCTCCGCCACCTGTTCGAGCCCGAGCCGGTGAATCTCGTCGCCGCTCATCTTCACCGTCGTCGCGGCTTCGGCGGCCGCGGCATAATAGGCGTCGCCGTCGGGCAGGCGCCAGCAGCCGGCGTCGTGAACGGCCTTTGCGCGCAGCTCGGTCACCAATGCGCGCTGGCGATCGAGCGCGGGGAAAACCTTTTGTTCGACGATCGCGGTCGCCTGCGCCACGCGCTCGGGCGGCAGGTTCGCCGCCTTCAGCTTGGTGGCGAAGGTCGCGACCATCACCGTCTGGTCCGCGGGCTTCTCACGCGCGCTGGCGAGGATCTTCAGCGTGGTGTCGAGGATATAGTCGGGTGCGAAGACGCCCTTCGCCGCGTCCTCGCGCTGGTTCGCGCTGCTGGTCTCGATCGCGGCGGGAAAGGCCTCCAGTCGGGCGAGATAGGCGTCCGCCTCCGCCGCGTCGCGCACGCGCACCTGCGATTCGAGGAAATCGGGCACGTCGCGATAGGGGCCGCTCAGCTGGCTGAGCACATAGGGCGCGAACCGCCCCATGCTGCTGCCGTAGCGAAAGCGCTCCGCGCCCGAGATCGCCTGGGTCAGCTGATAGGTCACGACCTCATGATCGATCTTGCCGGCAGGAGAGAGCTTCGCCGTATCGACCTTGCTCAACTCGGCCAGTTCGCCTTTGGCGCGGGCAAGCTGGCGCGCTTGCGCCTTCGCGGATTCGTCGTCGAGCTTGGTCCTGAGCGCGGCGCGTGGCCCGGTGTCGAGGCCAAGGCGCGTCGCCTGTTCGGGCGACTCGTTGAGCCGCGCATAGAAGAAGCGGTCGAGCATCGCGCGCAGATCGGCGTCGGCCCTGGTGGGAGTGCCGACGGTGGCGGCCGCGGCCCGAACGGGCAGCGTTCCGGCCAGCGAGGCGGCAGCAGCGCCGATGACGAAATTGCGACGATCCATGCGTGAGTCTCCGGCAAATCCAGACGGTGTTGGATCCTGGTCTAGGGCGTGGTGTCAGCGGACGGAAGTATATCCGGCGTTTCGGACATAATTCGCGCGTCCAGCCGCGTGCGGCCCATGAACAGGCCTACTTGGCGTCTTTCAGATAGCGGCCGAACCAGTCGTCCCAATCCCAGACGACCTGCCCCAACGACTCCCGCGCGTCGTAGCGATGGGCTTCGAACGGCATCATCGTCAGGCGCGTGGTCGCTCCATGCCCCTTGAGCGCGGCGTAGAAGCGCTCGCTCTGGATCGGAAAGGTTCCCATATTGTCGTCGGCGGCGCCGTGGATCAGCGAGAGCGGCTGCTTGATCCGGTCGGCGAAGGAGAAGGGCGACATGCGGGTGTAGAGTTCCGGCGCCTGCCAATAGGTGCGCACTTCGTTCTGGAAGCTGAATGGCGTGAGCGTGCGATTATAAGCGCCGCTCAACGCCACGCCGGCCTTGAACAGGTCCGAATGCGCCAGCAGGTTCGCGGTCATGAAGGCGCCATAGCTGTGGCCGGTCACGCCGACGCGGGCCCGATCGACGACGCCCAGGCGTACCCCCTCATCGATCGCGGCCTTCGCACCCGCGACAAGCTGCTCGACGAAGGTATCGTTGGGTTCGCTGGTCCCTTCGCCGATCACCGGCAGCGCCGCGTTGAACAGCACCGCATAGCCGCGATAGGCGAGCAGCGGATAGAGCTGATAGAAGCCATAGACGGGGAAGCGGTTGGGCGATCCCTTCACTTGTCCGGCGGTCTCGCGCGACTTGAACTCCGCGGGATAGGCATGAAGCACGGTCGGCAGCGGGCCGTCAGCGGGTTTATAGTCCGGCGGCAGATAGAGCGTCGCCGTCAGCGGCACGCCATCGGCGCGGGTGTAGTGCAGCAGCTTCTTCTGGGCGAGCGCGGTCGTGCCGAACGGGTTGAGGAAATGGGTCAGCCGCGTCTCGCGGCCGCCGGGTGCGACCAGATAATAATCGGGCGGGATGGTCGCGCTTTCGCGTCGGACAAGCAGGCGGCCATCGGCGAGCAGGTCCTGCGCTTCCTCATAACGGTCGGCGGCCGACCGCCAGGCAATGCGGCGCGCGCCGGTGGCGAGGTCGAGCCGCGATGCGAAAGGCCGATCGCCCTCAGGCGTACCGCCGGTGCCCGTCAGCCAGACCTGTCCCTTGCCCGCATCCGCCATCACCGGCGCGCCCTGGGCATTGACCGTCATCAGCGGCGCGCCGGGGTCGGCATAACCATCCTCGGTCGATCCTTCGTAGAGTTTGTGCAGCCCCGTGCGATCGAGCGTCGACAAGCGGCGTAGCCGGGTCTTGCGCCACCTTTCCTCGATCAGGGCCTTGCCGTCGGCACTCCAGTTCAAGGCATGGAAGCGCGCCTGAAGCCGGGCGACGCTGGCCGGCGCTGCGGTGAACGGCGCGGACAGGCTGTAGAGCGCATCACGTTCGGTCGCCGCGCGCGCGGGGTCGCCGTCGTCGAGCGCGCTCGCCCACACCAGGGTCGCCGGCGCATCCGATCGCCATTCCACCGCGCGCGGACCGGGGCCGACCGCGTCCATCGCGATCGGCACGCCGGATTCGAGCGGCTTTTCGACGATCGTCCTGCTGCTGCCGTCGGCGAGGCTCAGGACCGAGAGCCGCTGCGGAAATTTATCGAGCGGAAACTGATAGGAATAAGGGCGCATGCGTTCGCTGACGAGCAGCCACTGTCCGTCGGGCGATGGCGCGATACGATCGTGAAGCGCGGCCTTCCCGATCCGCCGAACCGTGCCGTCGGTCCCGATCAGTGCCAGCTCGGTCGCCATGTGATGGTCGAGCAATCGTTCGTCGAGCGGCGACCTGAGCAGATCCTGATAGGTCCGCCCCGGCGCGACCTTGCCGTCATTGGCTTCGACGGAGGGGGCAATCGTATCGGCCGAGGCCACCGGCGCCGCACCCCGGCTGGACGGCACGGCGAGGCAGGCGAGCAACATATTGTTGCTCAGCCATGTGCAGGGCGGCCCGAGCACGCTGTTGACGTCGAGGCCGGCGATCTGGGTCGCGCTGGCGGTAGCGGCGTCGACCAGCCAAAGCCCGTGACGGCGCCCGCCGTCATAGCCGGCAACGCTGACTGCCGCCCTGGCGCCGTCGGGCGACCAGGCGACACTAGAGATCCGGCCGGCGACGGGCAGGCCGGCGATGGCGCGGATGCGGCCATTCGTCAGATCGACCAGCGACAGGCTGCGATAATAGGTCACCGTCCACGGCTCGCGACCGCGCGCCCAGGCTTCGGGGTTGAAGCGGAAGCCGGCGAGGCGAAGCTCCGGCTCGGCCAGTTCGGCGATGGTGCGGACGCCGTAGGGCTGAGCGACGATCGCGACGCGACCCTTGCCGGGTGCCGGTAGGATGTGCGGCGTGAGTGGGGCGGAGATCAGCCGATCGAGCTCGCCGGGCGCGGGCTTGTAGCCTGGTTCTTCCGCCGCGGCCGCCGAGAACCCCCCGAGCGCAGCAACCGCCGCGCACAACCGCATCACCGAACCGAGCTTCGTCATCTGCCACTCCCCCTGAGGTGCGTTGGGTATGCCCCACGCACTCCAGAGGAAGACGATCGGATTTCACAAAACCGACAAATAAGTTTCACATCATGCGGGCGAGCGACACCGCATATGTCCGGATGGAGCGATTCAGGCGGAAGCCGGCGCTTCATCCGAAAGCGCGCGGATGTCGCCAGCCAGCGTGCGCGCGAGCAACAAGCAGGCGGCCACGCCGACGATGCTCGGCAATATGCCGAAGAACAATGCCGGGCGCAGGCTGAGGGCGGTCGAATGTTCCCAATAGCTGCTGAGTGCGCCGACCAGGGTCGGACCCATGCCCATGCCGATCAGGTTGGCGACGAGGAACAGCATCGCCGTCGCCGATGCGCGCAGTCCGGCGGGGATTGCGGTCTGCAGAACCGCGAACATGCAGGTTGCGGGAACGAGCGCCAGGCTGGGCGCGATCGCCAGCATGGGCAGGGCGATACGTACGTCGTTGATCTGTACGCCGATCGCCATCGAGACGATCATGATCGTCAGCACGATGGCGGGCAGCCAGCCCATCCAGCGGATGTCGCGGCGCGCCAGTCGATCGATGAGTGGCCCGGACGCCAGCACGCAGATCAGGCCGATCAGCCCGGCGGTCAGGCCCACGAACATGCCGACCTGCGTGATCGACAAGCCGTGCGCGCGCGACAGGAAGGCGGGCGTCCAGGCGCCGGTGCCGTTGGTGAAGAAGAGGATGCCGACCATCGCGCACGTCGCGAGGCGAAAGCTGGAATGGCCGCCCAGCCGGCGCAGCACCAGCCGGTAATCCTGCCGCGCCACGGGTGTGATCCGTGCGGGTTCGCGAACGGTCAGCATGTAGAGCGCTGCGGTGACCACGCCGATCAGCCCGGTGATCACGAATGTCGTGCGCCAGCCCAATTGGCTCGCCATGCCGGAGACGAGCAGCACGCCGCCCAGCAGCCCGAGATTGCCGCCGGCAGTGAATGCACCCGATGCGAACCCCTTCCGGTCGGGGAAGGTGTCCGCCAGCATCGAGAGTGACGCGGGCGTCGTTCCCGCCTCGCCGATCGCGACGGCCATGCGCGCGACCACGAGCTGTCCGAAATTCTGGACGAAACCGCATGCCGCGGTCGCCACGCTGAAGACGCTCAGGCATATCGCGACCAGGTTGCGGCGATTGCCGCTGTCGGCGATCCAGGCAATGGGCAGGGTGAAGAGCGCGTAGCAGACCGCGAAGCTGATCCCGGTGAGCAGGCCCATCTGCCAGTCGGACAGCGCGATATCCTTGCGCACCGATTCTGCCATCAACGGCAAAAGCTGCCGATCGATGATGTTCACCGCATAGACGATCGCCGACAGCAGGAGAAAGCCATAGCCACGCGCGCTCTTCATCATCGCTTTCTCCGGTTCAGATATTTTTCGTAATCGAAACTTGACCGCATGGCAACAATCGCTCAGCTATCCGGAATAATTCGTGGATTCTCTCGCGGAGTCTTGAAAAAGACGAATGCGCGTATTCGATAGCGAAATGACCCGGGCCGGAGCGAAGCACATGATCCAAGTCACCACGACCAGACTGGCCCGGATCGCGCTTGTCGCATGGGCGTTGACCCATATCGGCCCTGCGCTTGCGCAGGACGCCGATCCACGCCTGGCCGATATCGATCGCTATATCGAGCAGGTTCGTTCGGACTGGCAATTTCCCGGCGTCGCGGTGGCGGTCGTCGAGGGGGACAAGGTTCTTTATGCGAAGGGTTTCGGCCTCCGGCAAAAGGGCCGGGCCGAGACAGTCGATGCCGATACGCTGTTCGAGATCGGATCGACGAGCAAGGCCTTCACCACCGCGGCGCTCGGCCTGCTGGTCGATGAGGGCAAGCTGCGTTGGGACGATCCGGTGATCGACCATGTGCCCGCATTCCGCCTGCGCGATCCGTGGCTGACCAGCCATGTGACGGTGCGCGATCTCGTCAGTCATCGCACCGGCATCGCCGATCCGTCCTGGTTCGCGCTCGGCATCATGGGACCGGACGAAGCGATGGCGCTGCTCCGCAATGCCCCCGAAGCGAGCGAATTCCGCAATTCCTTCCTCTACAGCAATCTGATGTTCGGCGTGGCGCAGAAAGTGGTGGAAGCGCGGTCGGGCCAGAGCTGGCAGGCATTCGTCAAGAGCCGGCTGTTCGGCCCCTTGGGTATGACGCGCAGCAGGACGGGCGTGCTCGACCTGTGGGACAGCGCCGATGTCACCCCGACCTTCATGGGCACGGCGCCGTCGGGCAAGGCCGATCTGACGCTTGCCAGGGACGGCAATGTCGCGATGCCGCACGGCATCAGGGGCGATGGCGCGATGGTGCCGATGGCGTGGCAAAGCTACGACAATGCGGCGGGCGCGGGGGCGGTCATCTCCAGCGCGAACGACATGGCGAAATGGCTGATGCCGCATCTGAACGCGGGCCGTGCAAATGGCGCGGCCATCCTGAAAGCCGAGACGGTCGAGGAACTGCACGCGCCGCAGAATTTGCGGAGCCGCAGCCAGTTTCCGTTCGAGGCGCAGCGCGAAAACTACGCGCTGGGATGGCAGGTCGCACGCTATCGCGACACATCCTATGTCGCGCATGGCGGCGGCGTGATCGGTTTTCCCGCCTATGTCGGCATGCTGCCCGACCGGAAGATGGGCGTGGTCGTGCTCGCCAACGGCTTCCAGTCGGTGCGCGACGGCTATACGCTGCACAAGGCGATCACTTTCCATGTGCTCGATCGCCTGCTGAAGGCACCCGACCGCGACTGGCGCGGCGAGGCGCTGGCACGTGCCCGATCGGTCAAAGCCGCGATCGCAAAGCAGGATCAGGATCTTCTGGCCGCACGGGGGGCGGCGCCCGCCGCCCAGCCGCTCGATCTTTATGCCGGATCCTATGAGGACAAGGCGGGGCGATCGGGCGTGGTCCGGGTGCGTGTCGAGGGAAGCGGACTACGTCTGGCGTTCGAAGGCAAGGGCGCCTTTTCGGCGGGGCTCGAACCCTGGAAGCCTGGGCTGTTTCGCCTGCGCGCCGAACCGAGTGTCGCCGATGTCGCCGGCCCGCAATTTGTGCCGTTCGTCACCGGCCCGGACGGCAGGATCGTGACGATGACGTTGCTCGGTGCGACGTTCAAACGCATCGGCGACTAACGGCACTGGCCGGCTTCAAAAAAATATATGACGCATCCGTTCGGAAGGGCGCCCTGGGCTCGTCATAGATGACTATGACGGCGATTCTGGCTCAGCGGGGGTGACACGGCCCGATCATGCACCCGACGAGAGCGCGATCGTCGCGCTTTCGTCGCGATACCGGTCGGCGATCATGGCGTTCTTCAGCCGCCGGATCGGCGACCGCAACGATGTCGAGGATATGACGCAGGACGTGTTCGTATCGCTCAGCCGGCGCGCCGAACTCGATACGATCGACAATCCCGAACGCTATATCTTCCAGATCGCCGCCAACCTGCTCCGGGATCGCTTCCGGCTGAGCCGGATCAGGCCGGTGATCGAAAGCGAAGGCTATGCCGATCCCAATCACCGGCTGATCGACGAAATCTCGCCGGAACGGGAATTGCTGGGCCGCGAGGCCTATACCGCCTTCACCGACATGCTGCAGGAATTGCCCGAGCGCGTGCGGATGGTGTTCGTGCTGAATCGCTTCGAGGAAATGCCGGGCCGGGAGATCGCGGCCGCGCTCGGCGTGTCGCAGCGCCTTGTCGAAAAGGACATCGCCCGCGTACTGAAGCTGCTGAGGGAGCGATTGAAGTGACGCCGGGATCGAACCGACCGCCCGCCGATCCCGATGATGCGGCGATCTGGTGGGCCACCCGCCGCCAGATGGACCCCGAGCGGTTCGGCGAGGATGCGCGCTTTGCCGCGTGGCTGGCCGATCCGCGCCACGCACGGGCATGGGGTGAGATCGACACGCGCGTCGACCTGATCGGCAATTTCGCCGCACAGCCCGAGATCCGCGAGATGCGCGAAGCGGCGCTCGACATGGTCCGGACGCGCCGGCCGGATCGGCGGAGATACTGGATCGCGGGTATCGCGATGGCCGCGAGCCTGGCCGCCGGGATCGTCTGGTCCGGCGCGCCGACCGCGATCGGTCCACGGCCCCAGCAGGCGACGGCGGGCAATCGTTATGTGACCAGGGTCGGCGAGCGGCGCGAAGTCACGTTGCCGGATGGGTCGCGGGTCGCGCTGAACACGGGGTCGATCCTTGAAGTCGCCTATTCCCGCGAGCGCCGCGATGTCCGGCTGCTGGCGGGGCAGGCGCTGTTCCATGTCGCCAAGGATACGGATCGCCCGTTCGTGGTGGCCGCTGGCAACCGGCTGATCACCGCGACCGGCACGGCGTTCGATGTCGAGATCAAGAAGGGTGGGGGCGTCGCGGTGCTGCTGGTCGAAGGGCATGTGCGGGTTGATGCCGCCAGTCCGGTGGGGCTGGCGCGGGTGATCCCCTGGCTCGACCGGGAGGAGCTGGAGCCGGGCCAGCGGCTGGTGGCGGCGGGTGGCGACATTGTGGTGGCATCCGGCGACGTCGAGCGCGAAACCGCGTGGAACCGGGGCGTCATCATCTTCCGCGACGATCGGCTGGCGGACGCGGTCGCGGAGATCAACCGCTATTCCACGACCCGGCTGGTCGTCGAGGATCCCAAGATCGGCGGCCTGCTTGTCAGCGGCGTGTTTCCCACCGGCCGCGAAGAGGATTTCGTCGCCGCGCTCACCGCCGTCCATCCGGTCGTGGCGGACCGCCGATCGCCGGACGCGATCGCGCTGCGTGGCCGGCCATAAATAAATCGCACGGCGCCGTTCGGAGCGGCCGATTTTCCTCGTCCTACCAAATGGGCGGCAACAGCCGCGGGGCATGAGGGGGGACGGACGATGCACGACAGGACGATCAGGCGGATTCTCGCGGTGGCGCTGGCCGGAGGCGCGGTGACGGCGACGATGGTGCCGGCCAGCGCGGCGCATGCGCAGGACCGCGCGCGCCGCGGTTTCAACATTCCCGCGCAGGACGTCGCCGCCGCGCTGGAGGAATTCGGCCGGCAGAGCGGCAAGGCGGTGATGTTCAATCGCGACCGGCTGACCGGCGCACGATCGAGACCGCTGCGCGGCAGCTATCCCGTCGACCAGGCGCTTGGCCGGCTGCTCGCGGGCACCGGGCTGACCTTCCGCGCGGTCAACGCCAATGCCTATGTCGTCGAAACGCCGGCGCCGCGCGAGATAGCGGAGGAGCGCGAGGGACTGGCCGCCGACATCATCATCACCGCGCAGAAGCGCCGCGAAGTGCTGAAGGAGGTTCCGCTGAGCGTCACCGCGCTTCAGGGCGAGGAGATGACGCGGCGGCAGCAGCATGGTTTCGCGGACTATGCGTCCTCGGTCCCCGGCCTGTCGCTGGAAGGGCAGGGGCCGGGCGTGACCCGCGTCACGCTGCGCGGTCTGAACGCGGGCGGCGTCGGATCGACGGTGGCGATCTATGTCGACGAATCGCCGTTCGGATCGAGCACGGCGCTGCTCAACGGCGGATCGCTGGCGGGTGATATAGACACATGGGATCTGCAGCGGGTGGAAGTGCTGAGCGGACCGCAAGGCACGCTGTACGGCGCCAACGCCCAGGGCGGACTGATCAAGTTCGTCGCCAACACGCCCGACACCAGCGGCGTCGAGGGTGCGGCGGAGCTGAGCTGGGAAGCGATACGCGGCGGGGAATCCGGGCTCGCGGTGCGCGGCATGGTCAATGTGCCGCTGAGCGACGGCGTCGCGGTGCGTGTCAGCGGCTATGAGCAGAAGCTGCCCGGCTTCATCGACAATACGCTGCTCGGCGATCGCGACCTGAATGGCGGGCGCAAGATCGGCGGGCGCGCCGCGATCCTGCTCAAGCCGACCGAGGATCTGTCGATCGCGCTGACGGCGATGGGGCAGCAGACCAGATATGGCGGCAGCTATATCATCGATACCGATCCGGTAACGCTGGAGCCCGGCCATGGCGACCTGGTCCAGCAGCGTTACCTCAAGGAAAACATGCGGTTCCGCTATCAGAACTACAATGCGACGGCGAACTGGGATCTGGGCGCGGTCTCGCTGACGTCGACGACCAGCTATGGCGTGCTCGACGCCCGGCAGCCGATCGATTTCACCTCGATCTACGCATTGGAGCCGATCACCTATGGCGAATATCTGTCGGATATCCTGTTCGGAGAACCACTGGCGCTGGGGCTGTTGCAGACCATCAACCTGAAGAAATTCACGCAGGAAGTGCGGCTGGCATCCACCGGATCCGGAATGCTGGAATGGCAGGTCGGTGGTTACTACACACATGAAAAGGCCGCGCTGGACCAGCTCTTCACGGGCTATGTGCTGGGAACGCAGACGCCGTCGCCGAACCTGCCCCTGCTGCAGACGCTGACCCTGTCATCCACCTATTCCGAATATGCCGGTTTCGCGAATGTGACGCTGAAGCTGAGCCCCGCATTCGATGTGCGCGTCGGCGGCCGCTATTCCGACAACAGGCAAGATGCGCTGCAGGTGGGGGAGGGCTATTTCTTCGGCGACAATCCGATTGCGTTCACCGCCAAGTCGGTCGGCAAGGTCTTCACCTATTCGATCGCGCCGCGATGGAAAGTGAGCCGCGACCTGATGGTCTATGCGCGGGTGGCGAGCGGCTTTCGCCCCGGCGGCCCCAATATCCTGCCGCCGATGGCCGATCCCGCGGTGCCGCGCCAATATGATGCCGACACCACCACCAATTACGAAGTCGGCGTCAGATCGACCCTGTTCGGTGGCCGGCTGTCGGTCGACCTGACCGCGTTCCTCGTCGACTGGGACCATATCCAGCTGTTGCAGGTCGTGCAGAATACCGGCGTCAACGCCAATGGCGGAAAGGCGCGGAGCCAGGGCCTGGAATGGTCGATCGGCGCGGTGCCGGTGAAGGGGCTCACGCTCAAATTCGTCGGCGCCTATACCGACGCCAAGCTGACGACATCGAGCCCGTCATCGATCGAGGCGGTCGCGGGAAGCCCGCTGCCCTTCGTTTCGAAATGGAGCCAGTCGGTCGACGCCGAATATTCGGTGCCGGTGTTTTCGGATTACAGCGCCTATATCGGCGGACGCTGGAGCTATGTCGGCGACCGATATTCGGGTTTCGACATTACGGGCCAGAAGCTGATCCCGCATTATGACACGATCGACCTGCGCCTGGGGCTGCAGGGCAAAAGATATTCCGCCGGGCTCTATGTGAAGAATGCGGGAAATAGCCGCGGCTTGACCTCATATGGATCGGGGGCGATTGCGCCCGACGGGTTGGGCAGTGCGAGCATCGTGCAACCGCGGACCATCGGCTTCTCGCTGTCCGGTCGGTTCTGAGATGCGCGGGGCGATACGGTGGATCGGGATGATCGTGAAATGGATTGCGATCGGGATCGCGGCGATCATCCTGATCGCACTGATCGGCGGCGCGCTGTACGAGCAATATGCGCGCCGCGACGCGGTGAAACGTTTTCCGCCGCGCGGCCAGATGGTCGATATCGGCGGGCGGCGCATCCATCTGGATTGTCGCGGCAGCGGATCTCCGACCGTCATTCTCGAAGCCGGCCTCGACATCAACGGCTCGCTCGGCTGGTACAAGATACAGGACGAGATCGCGAAGACGACGCGGGTCTGTTCGTCGGATCGCGCCGGGATCATGTGGAGCGATGCGCCCCCGCATGCGCAGGATGGCGATCATGCCGCGCGCGATCTTCATGCGGCACTGCGCGGTGCCGGGATCGACGGGCCGCTGGTGCTGGTCGGCCATTCGCTCGGCGGGCCCTATATGATGAATTATACGCGCCAGTTCGGCGACGACGTGAAGGGGCTGGTGTTCGTCGACGCGTCGCACCCCGATCAGATCGCGAAGCTGACGCTGCCGGGCAAGAAACCGGAATCGCCCGATCTTCCGCCCGCCCTGAGCATCATGGGCAAATTGGCCTGGACGGGGCTGTCGCGATTGCTGCCGGTGCAGGGCATGCCCGACGAGCCCAGGGCGATCACCGATGCGCGTCAGGCCTATCTCGGCCACAGCATGCAGGGTGCGATCGCCGAGATGAAAGCGCTGCCGACGATCTTCGCGCAGGGCGGGAAGTTGCGGACGCTGCGCGATCGGCCCCTCGTGGTGCTGACCGCGATGAAGCCCAATTCGCCGGCCGAGCTGAAGGAACAGGGGCTGACGCCGGCCGAAGGGCTTGCCCACCAAAAACTGTGGCAGGGGCTGCATGAGGATGAGGCAAGCTGGTCGACGAGGTCGCGGCATGAGCTGGTGCCGGATGCGGGGCATTATATCCAGCTCGATAGACCCGATGTGGTCGTTCGTGCGGTGAAGGAGGTTGTCGCGGCGGTGCGGGCGGGGGCTTGATCGACTCACTCCCCCTCCCGCAAGCGGGAGGGGGAGTCGTTGGATCACCGACGGTTCAGTGCCACGGCGGCGCGGATCAGGGTTTTCAGGGCGTCCTCGTCGATGGTCTCGCCTTCGCGGAAATCGATGGCGCGGCGGACATTGCCCTCCAGGCTGGAGTTGAACAGGCGCGACGGGTCGTCGAGGGTGGCGCCCTTGGCGAAGGTCATCTTGACGACGGCCTTGTAGGTTTCGCCGGTGCAGACCATGCCGTCATGATACCAGACCGGCACGCCGCGCCATTTCCAGTCCTCGACCATGTCGGGATCGGCCTGCAGGATCAGGGCGCGGATCCGGGCGAGCATCTCGCCACGCCAGTCGCCGAGTTCCGCGATGCGCGCGTCGATGCGTTCGGACGGGGATGGTCCGTCCGGCGATGCGGTTTTGCTCATGCTCCGGTTTCCTTTTTGTTGATGTGTCCGTTGGAGTCCGATGCGGGTTCGCTCGATCTTGTCATTCCCGCGAAAGCGCATTGCTGTCCGGGATTTGTTTGCCGGAGTTCCACGAGCGCCTCGTAATCTGGAGGAACGTGCCTAAGATGCTG
>NZ_JBYSZM010000063.1:0-14443 GCF_058787155.1 Sphingobium sp. FW305-3-2-15-F-TSA7
TCGCCCCCGGCGCGGCCGCACCCCAATCCGAGGTTCGATCCATGAAGATGTTCCTGATCCCGACGATCGCACTGCTCGCGGCCAGCCCCGCACTGGCACAGACGCAGCGCGATCCCGGCGCCGCGCTCGCCAATGCGGACGCCAATCGCGACGGCGTGATCACCCGCGCCGAATTCCGGCAGTCGCGCGCCGCGCGCTTCGACAAGGCCGATCGCAACCATGACGGCGCAGTCAGCCGCGACGATTTCAAGCGGCTGGCCCGCTTCCGGCCCGAGGCCATGGAGCGCCTCAACGCGCTGATCGCCGAGGCCGATGCCAATGGCGACGGCCGCGTCACGCGTGACGAGCTCGCCAAGGCGCCGATGCCGATATTCGACCGCGCCGATGCCAACCAGGATGGCAAGGTCGACCAGGCCGAACTCGTCGCCTTCAAGGCGAAGGCCGCCGAACTTCGCAAGCAGCGCTGATCCATGGAATTCGCGCGCTCTCCCCTCTGGCTGGGAACGATGCTGCTCCTGGTGCTGGCCGAGGCGGGCTGGCGCCTTGGAAGACGGCGCGGTTATGACGGCCGCGCAGTGCTCACCACGCTTGGGCTGGTGCTCGGCAATATCCCGTTCGCGGTGCTGAACACGGTCGTGGTCGGCTCGGTTTTCATGGCTGCGGCCCGCCTGACACCGCTTCACTGGCCCGTGAGCCACTGGGGAACCTGGGCAGCCGGCTTCATCGCGGTCGAGTTTGCCTATTACTGGTTCCATCGCGCCAGCCACCGCATCCGCTGGATGTGGGCGACGCATTCGGTCCATCATTCAGCCGAGCAGTTCACGCTGCTCGCCTCGTTGCGGCTGGGCTGGACCAATCTCTTCTCGGCCGGCTGGCTGGTCTATCTGCCGCTCGTGCTGCTTGGGCTGCCGCCGTTCGTGCTGGTCGCGCTGCTCACGCTCAACCTGCGCTACCAGTTCTTCCTGCATACCGAGGCAGTGGGCCGGCTCGGACCGCTCGAATGGGTGTTCAACACGCCCGCGCATCACCGGCTGCATCATGCGTCGAACCAAGCCTATATCGATCGGAACTATGGCGGCACGCTGATCCTGTTCGACCGCCTGTTCGGCACGCTCGCGCGCGAGCGGGACGACGAGGCGATCCGCTATGGCCTCGCGCATCGGCCCGCTACCGCCAATCCGGTTCGGCTCGCATTTCGCGAATGGGCAATGATGGTGGACGAAGCCCGCCGCGCGCGCGGCCTGCGCGCGAAGGCAACCGCGCTGATTGCAATGCCCTGAATCGAGGAATTGTCATGATCCAGACCCTGTTCATCGCTGCCGCGCTGCTGACCGCGCCGACAGCCCATGCCGCGCCCGCCGATGCGATCACCACCTGTGACGCCAAATGGCATGACACTGCGCGCGACCGCGACGTGCCGGTGCGCATCCGGATGCCGGCCGGTACGAGTAGGGTGCCGGTAATCCTGTTCAGCCACGGGCTGGGAGGTTCGCTCGACGGCGGGACCAACTGGGCGGTAGCCTGGGCGAAGACAGGCTTCATCGTCGTCAATCTCCAGCACCCGGGAAGCGACCGCTCGATCATCGGGTCGGGCAGGATCGCGGCGGCGATGGCGCCTGCGCAGCTCGTCGCGCGCGTCGATGACGTGCATTTCGTGCTCGATGAGCTCGGCCGCCGGCCGCGCGAGGGAGCATGCGATCTGCGACGCGCGGACCTCGCCCATGTCGGGATGTCCGGCCACAGCTTCGGCGCGCACACGACCCAGGCGATCGCGGGTCAGCGCTTTCCCATCGCCGGGATCGCCGCCGACCCGCGCGTCAAGGCCGCGATCGCTTTCAGCCCTTCGCCGCCAATGCAAGGATCCGACGCCGCCGCTTTCGGCGGGGTCACCATTCCGTTCTTCTCGATCACGGGCACCGAAGACGCTGCACCGATCACGCCGAACATCAGGCCCAGCGATCGGGAGCGTCCGTTCCGCGCGATGCCACCGGGCGGGAAATACCTGCTGGTGCTAGCGGGTGCCAATCATATGATGTTCAATGCGCAGGACAGGCTGCGCGGACCGGCATCCACCGCCACGCCGCATATTCGCGACACCGTGGTGGCGGCAACGACTCTGTTCTGGCGCGCAACGCTCCTCGGGGACACGTCCACTGGTGCCGCGCTTGAGCGGTTTGGAGCAGTCCTGCCCTCCGAAGATCGGTTCGAGCACAAATAGCTCGTCCTGACGGTTGCATCGGGCCGAGCGACTGCTTCGCGCCCTCATTTCCGACATTAGTCCTGGCGCTGAGCGATCCCGAAAGCCGCCGTTCGCTCAGGTGCGCCCTGACGGCAGCTGTTGGGTAGGAAAACCGACATTCACCCCGCGACAGGTTCCTGTGCAGCGCGGTTTATAAGATTGAGCTTCGTCTGAGTGTCGTCGGGTTTCATCAGCAGTAAATCCAAGTCCCTATGCTGTCGCTGCAGCTCAGACTGGACCCACGGGTGCCTTAGAATGGCATCTTCAACACTCTGCGTGAACGCCGCGCCCTGCACGGCTCGCCCGGCACAGAGGTCAGCGGCTTCATACGCGCGGAGGGATGCCAAAACCGCATTCTGAACATCGCCACCAGCGGCATAGAGAAGAGCATAGATTGTGCAGGCAATCGCGTCTGCGTAAATGAGATCGGACAGGTCAGTACAATCGTCTTCGTCGGGAATTGCAGCGATGAGCTGTGCTTCGAGCTCTGCCACGTCGCCTATGTCACAGCCGACAGCACACTCGCTCAACCGATCCACGGCGAAACGTACAAGGGTTGTATCGATACCGTTCGCCTGTGATGCTGCCGTCAAACGCGTTGCGCAAGCCGTGGCAAACGCCACTCCCGCCTGCCGCGGAATCGAGGCCAAATTGCCGGCTAGAGCGGTTAGATTATGCGTGAGTGGGTCTGCGATCACGCCCCTCGTTATAGCGTAAGCGCGACGACCGCTAATGAGGCCTTATCTGACTGACAGGACTCGGCACTCGTCAACGGCTTGCGGAACGACCGGAGTTGGGTGTTGGCGGACGCACGTCTTGACGGCACTACGGTTGTCTGAGACCAATCGCCCATGCTCTCAAGCTTGGTTTGGCTCAAAAGAGGCCTTCTCCTATTCGCCGTAGTTATCGTGTTGAGGAGGCTTGCAGAACAGCGACCGGAACAGCTGGCCATAATCCTGTTGGTCGGGGGTATTTTCGTTGCCGTTGTCGTCGCTGGCTGGCTGTACGCGATGAGGCGTGAGCGCTGAGCAATGTCCGCAAATGGGGCGCTTCTTGCCCGACCGCTTCCGGCAGCCCCCATGAGATCACGAATGACGGAGATGGGTGGTTAGCTGTCGTTCGGCTCTTCGTCGCCTTCGCCACGAAATAACGCATCGACATCCTCTGGTCTCATCCGCTTCAACTTTTCGTCGAGCTCATGGTCGAACCCCCGGTCATTAGGCTCCACGCCCTTTTGCGCCTTCCGCCCGATCTGGCGAAGGTAGTGTGCCGTCGCGGCCGCCAAGCGCTGTTTCTTTTCGGGTATTTTCACGGAGCGAGAATATCACGGCGAAGAATGTTCGCAACCGGGGCGCATCCTGCCCGTCTGTCTTGACAGTGCCTTGCGGTCGCGAACGACGGAGAGTGGGTGGTTGGCAGTCATTAAGAATCGGCTGTTACCAAGACCTGATGATCAGGACGCCTCATTATTTTACGAAAACGCTATGTGTTATCTTGATTGGGGGCTCGGTCACCGGATGTGTTCGTTGGAAACCAGAGATTAGCAGCCCCATAAAGCTAACAAGGGCCTGTCCCTTCAAACAAGCGCCTACCGTGACGGAATATGGCAAGGCCGGTGCGTACGCGATGTATCATTACATCGTTCAAGGCGCGCCTGCCGAGGAGATCAAGGCCTTCACCGCCGACAGGATAGCACACGGATTTGCTGTCGCGATGGTCACGGTGAATTTGAATGGGAAGGACACATTGTTCGTCCGAGGCGCAAAAGCGATGCGCAATCAGGCCCAGATCGACGAAGAGTTCAATGCTGCTTGTGGAGCGGGTTCTGAACGCGTGTACCTGACACACGTTTTTCATCAGCTGTTCGACCCCAATGATCCCGACCCGACATCGGTACGCGTTCGCTGATCCAGCCGCTGCAGGAAGATTTGCTTGCCTGGCAGATGCCAACACGGCCCACGTCTGCAACTGGGGCGATTCTTGCAGGACCGCTTCCGGCGGCTCTTTTTTTGATCACGAACGGCGAGGATTGGGTGGAAAGCGGACATTGCATCGCCGCTGTTACGCGGCGATATTTTGCGTAATGTGGATATCAGATTCAAGGAAAAACGGTGGAACACTATCTCCTGGACGAAGGTGAGCTTGATGATGCGATGATTCGGCGCTGGGCATTCGATCCCGACGCAGAGTTGGCCCAGCAGGATGAGGACCTTGCCCTCCACGATTGGCGGTTTGCAGAAACTGTCTTAGATTTAGCGGCAAGCCCAAGCTGCCCAAAAGCAGAATATGTTCTAAATATCTGGGAAGATTTTACGCGGAACCATACGGTTCATCAGGTTCCGTCCGATCTAATGGCAGCGCGCCATGCTCTGGTTCTCGCTGAGAAATACAGGACACACAGCGGCGTAAAGCGCTGGATCGCTGATCAAACCCAGCGCCTCTCGTACGTAGATGGAGTGGGGATCACCGATCGTGTCAAGGCGCTGGCGATTGGAGACAGCTTGCTTAATGGTGCTAGTCGTTCCTGCACGATAGAGATCCTTCGCGAGAGCGTCACTGCCTTTCTGGTACAAATGTCGGTCCCGCGTGGCGCACATAAAGAATGGCTGTTAATCGATAAACAGACCGGAAAGTTTCGCTATAGTCGTTTATGGCGTGATACCGAACCCGAGCCGAGATGGTTCGACCCAAGCCGGTAACGAAGTTGAGACGCCAAATGTCTGCAAGTGGGGCGCTAGCCGACCGTCGGGATTCGGGACCCGCCGATGGCGTGCGGAACGACTGGGACTGGGTGGTCAACTGCCAGGAGCGCTATCGCTCGATAGCCATGGTGGCTCGTCCTCGAGCGGAACGAGCAAGCGAAGAATTGCCTGCTGACGATCAGCATATTCCTGTCTTGAGCGGACATCGCCTAGATCGACAGGATGGCCTTGAAGTTTTTCCAATCCCTTCATCGCCCAATTTTGGATTTGTCGAGCGCATTGCGATGCGACCAGCTGTCTCAGTGATGCGTCTATTTTCGATGCACCCCTAACTTGCTCTTGAGCACATTTCTCGGCGGGTGAAACGTAATCTTCGCTCAAGGCGCAGGCACAGGTCGCGCCAATCAGAACCATAACCACGACCGCCTTCATCGGGACTGTATGGCAGAAGCCTGCGAACGTCCGCAAGTGGGGCGCTAACAGACAGTCCGGTTTGTCGGCCGCCACCTTGGAGCCGGATTCGGCGAATCAATCGCCCGTTAGGGTTTGTGTGTCGGGCGCCGCGATAGGCCATAAACTCATAAACGCGTCTTGCCGAAGAGGTTGGACGACGGAGCGGCGCTCCCGTAGCGTATCGGTATGTTCGCTGTTCGCCACCTGCTAGGCTTGCCACCATACGGGCCGCCCGCGCGCTCATTCCCCATGCCCGATGCTTTTCGGGAGGGTTTTGTGGTTGAGTTTGTCAGCCATCGTGGGGAGCGTTGGGTCGGCAACTTTGCCAAGGGCTGGATGGGCGGCCGGAGCGCGGTCCACTCTGAGCTCGGTTCATCCGCTGTCGTCGTCGTTGCCGAGGGCGCTGGCTACATCGTTGATGTCGACGAAATAAAGCTCGTTCGAGAAATGGCAGGGGACATCCAGTACATTTGGTTTGTCGCCGAACTTAACGCCATGATCGTCTCTAACGGTTTGTGGTTTGAGGCATTTGATGCGCATCGTTCTATATGGAGAAGCCGTCGCTTGTCGTGGGACGGTATCCGTCATATCGTTTGTTCAGACTCTGCTATAACGGGTGAGGCTTTCGATCCGACATCCGATAGCTGGCTGTCCTTCCGGGTAGAACTATCTTCCGGTGAGGTTGAGGGGGGCTCGTACAACGGTCCGCCCATGTAGGAAGCCTGCCCGGCCAGAGACAGCGCGATTGTCTTTATCAATCCGCGCGGCTCTGATGCAGCATCGGTATGAGCCGATATGATCTGACCGACTTCGAATGGCCAATTTTGGGTGGTTAGCTGCCATTCTCGGCAACTGGTCGGAAGCCGCCATTTGGCACGTAGGGCGGATCAAGTTCGCGACATTTCCACTCGTCGTATGGCGCCTTGATCCCGGGACAGGCGAACTCGGCAAGGTCATCCTTGTCAACGCCGCTCTCTCGCCCAAGATACACAGCATCAACCCCATCGCACGCGATTCCTGGCCCAGCGTCACATGCAGTCTCATGCTGGTCCACAATTACGAATCCGGCGGCCAGCAACTCCTTTACCCTGCGCGCGCTGGCATCGTTTACTGGCGCAAGCGCAGGATCAGGTTCTCGACCCCAAGGGTCTGTCTTTTTGTCTTTGGAAGTATCGCAAGCGCTCGCGAACAACGCGAGTAACAACGCGAGACGCGACAATCCGGCCACCCGAAACCACTCCAGTTGAACGAGCACGCTACGTTATTTGCGAACATCCGCAAGTGGGGCGTGAGCGGCCTGACCGGTCCTGGAGCGCATAATGGGTGGAAGACGGTCGTAGAGGATACTTTTGTGTTAAGCTGCGGTATCATATCCAGCAAATGGCCCGACCACCGCTCGGCTTTCTGCAATCCGGTCGTAGAATTCTGATTGATCAGGAAAACTCATCGCTAACTCTGGCCAGTTTTCCGAAACATATGTCTCGTATTGCGAAGCTGGCATCTGATGGACGGTAGTGGGATTGTCGGGAACAGAAAATCCCATAGCCTCAATAGCTTGGATTGCAGCCCATGCGGCGAAGTTGGCATTGTCGCCTTGGCAGAACACCTGAACATAAGCGCCAATCAGTGACGCAGGAAGTTGCTCAACCCCAGCCTTAACGTGAAGCGGGACGATCCATACTGGGGTTTGCGCAAGTGGGTGCAACGAAGCCTTAGAACGTCCAAAAAATCCCACCGCAAATCCCCTTCTCCTTCACGAGAAATGCCAGCGACGATGTCTGCAACTGGGGCGTCTACCGCCCGACCGCTTCTAGCTGGCCAAGGCGCATGCCGGCGTTTTGCTCGATGGCCAATCAAGGCCGTGGAGATGAACGATGGGACACTCGCAACATGACCCTGCCGCGCAGCATCGGCCGGCATGGAACGCCGGTAAGACGGTCGGCACCAAACGGCCCCTGACTCAGAAGCAGATCTGGGCTGTGCGCTTCTTCCTGGATCGAGAAGGCCGCCGTCGCGACAGGGCGCTGTTTGATCTGGCGATCGACAGCAAGCTACGCGGCTGTGACCTGGTAAAGATCAAGATTGGCGATATCGTTTCCGGAGCTGACATCCGAACCAGAGCTATCGTGATCCAGCAGAAAACCGGAAAGCCGGTGCAGTTCGAGCTGACAGCCGATGTCAGGGCTAGCCTGCTCGCTTGGCTTGAGCGTCGAGGCGGGGCCGTCCACGACTATGCTTTCCCGAGCCGCGTCGATCCTGCCGGCCACCTCAGCACACGCCAATATGCCAGGCTCGTGGATGAGTGGGTCGATGCCGTCGGACTTCGTCGCGCCGAGTATGGCACGCATTCGCTTCGCCGGACCAAAGCGTCGATGATCTACAAGGCTACAGGCAATCTTCGCGCAATTCAGATCCTTCTGGGCCATATGAAGATCGAGAACACGGTTCGATATCTCGGCGTCGATATTGAAGATGCCCTGATCCTTGCGGAGAGGACAGAGATCTAAGTGCAGGAGCGGCCCGTCTCGGCTGCAGATGGGCCACTCCACTGCCAGACAGCTATGCGCCCTCATTTCGGTCGGCCAGCCCGGCTTTTACGATTGCCAAAAGCTGCCGTCGGTTGCCGCCCAGCGCAATAAGCCGCTTCGCCACACTGGCGTCTGTGGTGATGCGCGTATTTGCTGAAATTTTGGATCGGCTGAAGTCGCGGCCCGACGATGGAGTTACCTTAATTACGGTGCCAGTTTACTAAATGCATGATGGTGTCGGGGCCGCAACCGCGGCGCGGAGGCGACGCACAACGTCGCACCGTCGACGCGTGGATCGAAAGCGAGGCTGAATTCGATTATTTAGCAAACTGACACCGTAATGCCGCATATTGTCCTCCAGAGGAAGATTCGTGGGGGGATGAAGACGTGTCTAGATCCGGTGGTGACGTTTTCTCCGCTGTATTGGCGGCAACATCACTTGCCGGCGCGACACTGACTTTCTCTAGCGGCGTCGAAGCCCAGGCGGGTGATCCGGCTTTCCGCGAGCGGAATTTCGCTTTTGTAGAGTCGGCCGAACCCGTCGTGATCGGGAGAAGTCCGCAGGTGCGCCTCCCCGCTTTTGTGGAGGCAGGTAAGATCTTGACGATGGCCAAGGTGAAGATGCCTGGGCCGTTGGCCGCGGAGCACGGTGAATTTGATGCTTCCGCGACGGTACGGCTCGTGGTCGGCGTCGACGGCAGCCAGACGAATTGTCATGTGGTCGAGGCCCGCATCCGGCGTGGCGTCCGTCGCGAACCGAATTCTTATCAGCCCGTATCGCTGCCGCTCTGCGAGTTCCTGCAAAAGGAAATCCGTTTCCGACCTGCCATCAATGCCGATGGCGAACCGATCGCAAGCACCGTGAAGACATCCCTGTCCTTTTCTCGATCAGCGCCCGTATTTGGGCCGCCGCCACCGGTCCTTCCGCCTGCCCCAACACCTGGCCATATTCTGTCCGAGACCGGATATTGGGAGGACCGCTCGCATTTCTGGTACAATAAATTCGTGATTTCCGAGCCGAATTGGACGGAAGCGCTGACCAATCCAGAGACGCTTCCGAAAATGGCCAGGGTCGGCGTGAGGTTAAAGCGGGTCGAAAAGGAAGGGTTCGGAACCATCGCGGCTTGCAACGTGGTCATGTCCAGTAAGGATGCCCGGTTGGACGCGGCGACCTGCAAAGCCCTGCTCTCGAGCGTATACAGTTTGAAAGAGGGCCTCGCATATGTCGGTCCGGATGATTTTCCGGTGCTTGTCGAATGGAATCGGGGCAAGGCCGCGATGACCGCGCCCGCGCTGGCGACGGTACCCAGCATGCCGAAAGATGTGACGCTCCTTCCGCGAGAGCGCCCCGCCGGAACACTGCCTGAACTGCGGATCATCCCGATGCACATCAAGCTCGACGACAAAGGCGCGCCCATAGGATGTACGGTGATCCGGTCGAGCGGGAACGATGCCTGGGACGCGGCGGGATGTCGCATCGCGCTGAAGCGCGCGCGCTTCACGGCTCCATCGGACAGCTTCGGGGCACCGGCAAATGGTTTGTACGAAGCGGTGGCAGATTGGGACGCCATGATCATCCGCCCGGGACGATAGGGCTCTTCCTTTCACCTGTTCTGGGAGCGCCCTCGTCGCTGCGAATGCCGGGCGGGGGCGGACTGCTCACGTCGGGAGTCCGCAAACGGCAGCTTTCCTTGGATCGTTTCCCGAAACCTGTCAGTCAGCAAGCGGCCCAACTCAAGCCTCAATAGGTTTATGTCCGTTTGGAAAATCAAAAGAAAATCGCTCACGGACCACCCTCCCAAATTCACACCGGGACCCACCCCTAAGCCGTAATATGAAACCCCCCATCAATCCCGATATGCTGCCCGGTGATATACCCCGCCGCATCCGACAGGAAGAAACACGTCGCCGGCGCGATCTCCTCGGGCGTCGAAAACCGGCCCAGCGGGATCGTCTCCAGATACCGGCCGCGGAATTTCTCCTGGCGGATGGTCTCGGTCATCGCGGTTTCGACCAGGCCGTAACACACGCTGTTCACGTTGATGTTGAACCGGCCCCATTCGCGCGCGGCGCTCATGGTGAGGCCCATCACGCCCGATTTCGCCGCGCCATAGTTGATCTGGCCGAATGTGCCGCGCCGGCCGGCGTCGGATGAGACGTTGACGATCGATCCGGGATTGGGATCGCCCGCCTTCGCCTTGTCGACCATATAGCGGCCGACCGCCTGGAGGCAGACGAACGCGCCGGTCAGGTTGACGTCGATCACCGCCTGCCACTGGTCGCGCGTCATCTCGGTGATCATCGCGGCGCGCACGATGCCTGCATTGTTGAGCAGGCCGTGGACATCGCCGAATGCCTCTGCCGTTTCCCGCACGACATCGGCGACGAAATCCGCGTCGGTGATGTCGCCGGCAAAGCCCTTCGCCCGGCCGGGCGCATGTCCGCTCAGGCTCTCCCGCAACGCCGCCGCGTTGATATCCACCGCGGCGACGCGTGCGCCCATCAGGATCGCATGATCCGCCAGCGCCTTGCCGATGCCCTGCGCGGCGCCGGTGACGATGATGACTTTGTCTTTAAGCGAGGCCGGGTTCTGAAGTGATGCCGGGTTCTCGATCGATGCGGGATTGTTCACGGCGCGCGCCTCTTGTGGATGTGGAAAGGGGAGGGGCGGGTCAGCTGCCCAGCATGCCCAGGATGGAGATGCTGGAGACATTGTTGTTGGGGAAACCGCCCAGATTGTGCGTCAGCGCCCTTTTGGGCCGGGTCAGCTGGCGGTCGCCGGCGCGGCCGAGCAACTGGTTATATCCCTCATAGACCATGCGCAGGCCCGATGCGCCGATCGGATGGCCGAAGCATTTCAGGCCGCCGTCGATATTGCTGGCGACTTCGCCGTCGGCGTCGAACTTGCCGGCCAGCACGTCGCGATAACCGCTGCCGGGCGTGGAGAGGCCCAGATCCTCCATCGTGACCAGCTCGGTGATCGAGAAACAGTCATGCACTTCGACCATGTCGAGCTCTCGCACCGGATCGGAAATGCCCGCCTCGCGATACGCCTTTTGCGCGGCGATCCTTGTGGTGCGGGCATGGCTGCCGTCCCAGCCATTATGCGACATCTCCGAACCGTTGCTCAGCGACAATTGCATCGATTTGACGCTGACCAACTCGCCCGTCCGGCCCAGCCGCTGCGCCATTTCCGGGCTCGCCACGATCGCACAGGCCGATCCGTCGCTGACCCCGCAACAATCGAACAGGCCGAGTGGATAGGCGATCATCGGGGCGGCCAGGATCGCGTCCTTCGAAATCCGGCGGCGCAGATGCGCCTTGGGGTTCTTCGCGCCATTCTCGTGGCTCTTCCACGATATATGGGCCATCGCCTGCTTCAGCGTGTCCATCTTCAGGTCGTGGCGCGCGGCATAGGCGCTGGCGAATTGCGCGAAGGATCCGGGCGCCGTCGCGCCCGGCTGCCACAGATCGTTGAACGTCCCCTTGCTGCGTTCGGGCAGGCCGCCATAGCCGGTGTCCTTCAGCTTCTCGACGCCCAGCGCCAGCGCGATGTCGGCGGCGCCGGCCGCGACCGCATAGACCGCGCCGCGCAACGCCTCGGATCCCGTCGCGCACAGATTCTCGACGCGCGTCGCGGCGATATTGGGCAGGCGCAGCGCATGCGACAGCGACAGCGCGGACTTGCCGAGATTCTGTTCGTCCATCGACAGGCCGAACCAGGCGGCGTCGATCTGTTCGCGTTCGATTCCCGCATCGGACAGCGCCTCGCGAAACGATTCCACGATCAGATCCTCGGCGCTGCAATCCCATCGTTCGCCGAAGCGGGAGCATCCCATGCCGATGATGACGACCTTGTCCCGAATGCCCTCAGCCATTTATCCAGCCTTTGTTGTTTGAACGGGGGCGGCCTTCCAGAAATATCGATGGAATTGCCGCTTGGGGTCCTTGTCCTTGATCCGGAACACGAAACGGACCGGCGTTCCGACGCCCAGCTCACCCGGCTCGAAATCGGTGAATTCCATCATGATCACGCCGCCATCGTCGAAGGCGACATTGCCGTACATGAGGGGCGGGTTGGGGGAGACGGCGAGCCAGTCCTCGGTAAAGGATTTCACCGTGCCGATCTTGTGCTGGAACGGCTCGTCGATCAGCGTGCCGAACTGCCGGCAATCGGGATTGACGCAGCATTGGCCCTTGGGGAATTGCCGCGTCCCGCATGCGCTGCATTGCCCGCCGACAAAGCCGGTCACCGTCTTGCGATGGCGGTTGAACGCCGACAGCGACGTCCGGTTGTCGCGCTCGGCGCGGATGCCCCAATCCACCTCGATCTGCTCGTTGAACGACAGGAAGCGCAGATAATTATGATCCTCGACGCCGCTTTCCAGCTGGCTTCGGATCGCATGACCCGCCGTCCGGCCGCCGACCACGTCGGTCGTCTCGAACAGCAGCGCCTGGCATCCCTGGGCGATGTTCACCAGCAATATGGTCTCGCCGGGGCCCGCTGCTTCCAGTGCCTGGCACAGCATGATCAGCGCATGGGCGGAACCGGTGTCGCCGCAATCCGCATCCAGCGCGTCGACCAGCCTGTCTTCGGGGATCGTGCAAAGGCCGGCGATCTGGCGTGCGGCGGCGCGTCCGGCGCCGGCGATCGCGAGATGGTGGATGGTGCCGGCGTCGCGCTCCGTCTTTTTCAGCAGCGCCTGGATCGCTGGCGGCGCGATCTTCAAATGACTCTCTTCGCGGATCCAGCGTTCCTCGAGCAGATAGTCGGTCTGCGCGTTCGCGTTGCGATAATGATCGACGAAATCCACCGATGTCGAATGCGAGGCGATAAAGCGCGCGATGAGATTTTCGGTCCCCGTCGTCACTGCCGCCGCGGCGTGGCCGAGCGAGAGCTCCTGCGCCGACGCGATCTTCGCCATCCGCCGGTCGGATGCGATGGTCAGCGCGGTCCGCTCGCTTTCGAGCGCGGTGATCAGCGCCGCGGTGCCGCACCCAAGAAATCCGGTGACGTCGGTGCAGCGGACATCGGGCGACAATCCCAGCGCTTCGTTCAATATGACGGCATTGGCGCGATCGGCGAAGGGGGGCGTCGTGCTCGCGAACTGGATCAGTTCGATGTGGGCATCTCCGGCCTGGCTCAGGCAATATCGGCTCGCTTCCACCGCCATCGTCAGGCTGTCTTCGTCATGCGCGCAGATCGTGCGCCGCCCTTTGCCCATCGACGACAGCGCCGGGTTCGCCCATTTGTTGGCATCGACGATCGCCTTTCGCGCGAGCCGCAGCCTCGGGAGATATCCCGCAATCGAGGTGATGCCTGTCCTGAACACTATTCTCTCCGTGGCGCTCTCATCGCAGCATGTCGGCCGGGCCATCGCCTCGCCGACACTCGACGGCCGCCCCGCCTGCCTAGAAACGCGCACGCTCAGGTAAAACTCGTTTAGCGGACGCGGGGCAGCCTCTCCTCCCTGCGCTTCAGCGCGGGGAGGGGGACCATGACGCGAAGCGTTGTGGTGGAGGGGAATTGCGATGCATCCGTTCACGCCGCGTCCGCCGGGATGACGACAAGAACAGTTCGACGGGCTTGTCTGAGGGGCTGATGAGATAGGAGATGTGCCGGGATGCAGGCAGTAACCTCTCTCCTCCGCGTCTCCGCGCCTCCGCGTGAATCATTCAAGCTCGGCAAACGTCCCAGGCCAACAGGATCACGCGGAGGCGCGGAGACGCGGAGGATCGCTCTCAACCGACATACCTCTTTCGCCACTTTCTTTTCGCGCCTTCGCGCCTTCGCGTGAACCCGATCACCTCGGTCGGCACCGTTCTTCGACTCCCACCCGCCAGAGGCGAGTAGCGCTTGAGCGGTTTTCCCCTGATCGACATGACGGATGCATTCGCGCATCCGCATATCGGAGAACTGGCATGGCGAACGGGTTCAACGCGCTGCTGGGCGTCAGGCATATCGGCCCGGGCGATGACGGCTACTGGATCGAGATCGAAGCGGGCGACACGCATGTCCACGACAAGGGGCTGGTGCATGGCGGCGTGATCCTGAGCCTGCTCGATATCGCGATGTCGCGCGCGGTGCGCCACGCATTGCCTCCCGACGCCTATATGCCGACCATCGAACTGGGCACGAGCTTCCTGCGGCCGCTGGCCCCGGGCATCGTGCGCGCCTGCGGCACCGTGCTTCAGACGTCGAGAACGCTGACCCGCGTGGAGGGAAAGGTCGTCGATGCCGATGGCCGCACCGCCGCCATCGGCCGCGCGACCTTCATGAAAGCGGGCTAGGCAGGGCGCTGAAAGAATTCGATCGGCCTCCCGTCATTCCGGCGAAAGCCCATTGTTATCCGGGATTTCAGGGGGGGCTTGGTGAAAGTCAGCTTCGGTGGATGAGCCTCCAATCACGTCGTCGAAATATGATTTTGATCCGTTGCCCCCGCCTCGTCATCAACTCAGATGCTGGCGAGCTGATCACGAAGCTTAGCGTTAGCGATGATGATGAGTTTGCGCATGGTTGC
>NZ_JBYSZM010000064.1:0-13487 GCF_058787155.1 Sphingobium sp. FW305-3-2-15-F-TSA7
GGGGCCGCTTCGCGGCTCACCCCTCCACCATGCCTGACGGCATGGTCCCCCTCCCCTTCAGGGAGGAATTTGGAGCTAAGCCTTCACGGCAAGGCTCGTCAGCACCGCTTCCGCGGCCAGACGCCCCGTCTGCGCCCCGCCATTCATATATCCCGGAAACGCGTCCGACAGATGCTCTCCGGCAAAGAGAATGGGGCCCGCAGGCACCGGTGGCGTCACGACGCCTTCCTCCTCCAGCCAGACATGGCCGGCGAAGCGGGTGAGCTGACCAGGGGCGAAGGTGGAATAGGCGCCGCGCGCAAAGGGATCCTTGCCCCAGGCGCTGCGCCGCATCGTGCGCGCGGCGAGCCCCGGCACCGCGGGCGCGATGGCGGCTTCGGCGCGACGGAGCATCGGCTCGATCTCGCCCGCCATCAACGCATCGACCTGATCGCCGCCGAAGAACCAGGTCAGCACGCCCGCCGCACCCGGCTGCCCCGAACTGGCATCCCAGAATTCGGAAAAGACCCCCGGTCCCTTCGTCTCGACCGCCCAGGCGGCACCCGCCGGCCCCGTCTGCGCTTCCCAGCTCCGCGTGGCGTAGCCCGCATTGATCTTCTCGTTGCGGCCGCAATCGATCTCGGCGACCAGCGCGCGCCAGCTGTCGGGCAGCAGGTCGCCATAATCGATGGTGCGCATCAGCGGCGCCGGGACGGTCACGACGACGCGGTCGGCCTCGTCGGTGGCGCCATTGGCGAAGCGCAATTTCACGCGCTCGCCCGCACGCTCGATCGCGGTCAGCGCGTGGCCGGTGGCGATCCGCGGCAGCAGCGGTTTCGACAGCGCCTCGACCACGCTCGATGAGCCGCCGGTCAGGATATAGCGCTCGTCGCTCGACGAGATCAGCTCGGCCTGGGCGCCATCGACGACGGGCAGGTTGAACAGCAATTCGATCGCCGAGGCCTGGTGCGGCTCGGCGCCGAACTCGGTCCGGATCGTGGCTTCGAGCAGCGCACGGACTTGCGGGGTCAGCAACGCGCTATGGCCGTCGAGATATTGGGTGACCGACATCGCATCGAACTTCGGCGCCATGACGTCATAATTGCCGTCGAGCTCGGCTGCGTCCTTCGAGATCTGCCCGGCGATCGCGCGCAGGTCGCGGATCAGCCCGGCATCGTCGAGCAGCTTGCCGTCGACGACATAGCGGCTGTGCGCCGGCATCGGCTTGCGATCGATCAGCGTGATGCCGAAGCGCTCGGCCAGCTTCAGCATGTCGTCATGGTCGGTGTTGATGAGATTGCCGCCATCCTCGATGTTGAGGCCGGGTTCGGGCGCATTGTTGGCGGTCAGCACACGCCCGCCGAGACGGCCGCGCGCTTCGTACAGCTTCGCGTCGATGCCGTTGGCGACGAGGCTGTCGAGCGCGGTCAGGCCGGCAAGGCCGCCGCCGATGACAACGACTCGCATCGCTTCGCGCGCGCGAAGCGGCTGTGGCCAGCCGATGATCGGGATCGTGCCGGCGACGGCGAGCGCGGCAAGCGCGCGGCGGCGGGTGATGCCCTGCGCCATGCGGAGCGGCGGCGATGCGCCTTCATCGTGCAGATTGGCGCGCCGCGCCTCGCTCAGCAACCGCCAGAATGGCCCCGAACCACGCATCGCCGCTCTCCCCCTTCGGATCGCGCACGCCTTAGCATGGTTGCGCGCGGCGCGCGATTGCGCCATGCGCTCGCCCCATGATCGCGCCTCAACCCAAGCCCTGGATCCTCGGGATCGCCCCTTATGTCCCCGGCCGTTCGACGACCGATGACGGCCGCAAAGTCGCCAAGCTGTCGTCGAACGAGAATCCGCTGGGCACGAGCGCCAAGGCCATCGCCGCTTTCGAAGCCGAAGAGACCACATTGTCGCGCTATCCCGACGCGAGCGCCACGGCATTGCGCGAAGCGATCGCGGCGCATCACGGCCTCGATCCGGCGCGCGTGATCTACGGCACCGGCTCCGACGAGATCCTGCATCTGGCCGCGGGCGCCTATGCCGGGCCGGGCGACGAGATTCTCTACGTCCGCTACGGTTTCTCGGTCTACGACATCGCCGCGCGGCGCGTCGGTGCGGTCCCGGTGGTCGCGCCCGATCGCGACTACGCCACCGATGTCGATGCGCTGCTCGCCGGCGTGACCGAACGGACCCGCGTCGTCTTCGTCGCCAATCCCAACAATCCGACGGGCACCTACACGCCGCGCGCGGAGATTGCGCGCCTGCATGCGGGCCTGCCGGGCGACGTGCTGCTGGTGATCGATCAGGCCTATGCCGAATATCTGGCCGAGGACGAGCGCGACGGCGCTTTCGAGCTGGCGCAGAGCGCGCCCAATGTGATGGTGACGCGCACCTTCTCCAAGATTCACGGCCTGGCGGCCGAGCGGATCGGCTGGGGCTATGGCCCGGCCGAGGCGATCGCGGCGATGCACCGCATCCGCGCGCCGTTCAACGTCACCACCGCGGGCCAGCAGGCGGCGATCGCGGCACTGGCCGACAGCGACTTCGTCGCGCACAGCCGCGCGCACAATGCCAAGTGGCTGGCCTGGTTCACCGAGCAGGTGAGCGCGATGGGCAATGCCGGGCTGCGGGCCGTGCCGTCGCGCGCCAATTTCCTGCTTGTGCTGTTCGAAGGGCGGCTGACTGCGGAACAGGCCTATCAGGGCCTGATGGACCAGGGTTTCATCGTCCGCTGGCTGCCCGGTCAGGGCCTGCCGCACGGGCTGCGCATCACCATCGGCACCGAAGAGGAAACGCGCGGCGTGGCCGCGGCGCTGCGCGGGCTGGTGGAGGCCGCCGGCTGATGCTGCCTTTCGCGCGCGTCACCGTCGTCGGGCTGGGGCTGATCGGCTCCTCGATCCTGCGCGCGGTCCGTGCGCATATGCCGACGGTGCGGCTGACCGGCCATGACGCCGATCCGGCGGTGCGCGAAACCGTGCGGCGGCTCGACCTGTGCGATGACGTCACTGACACGCCGGGTGCAGCGGTGATCGACGCGGATCTCGTGATCCTGTGCGTGCCCGTCGGCATGATCGGCACCGCGGCGGAAGCGTTCGCCGCCGACCTGCCGGCCGACGCCATCGTCACCGATGTCGGCGGCTCGAAGGCCAGCGTGGCCGAAGCGCTGCGGGCGGCGCTGCCGGGTGCGACCATCGTCCCCGGCCATCCCGTGGCCGGCACCGAGCATAGCGGCCCGGAGGCCGGCTTCGCGACATTGTTCCACGGGCGCTGGTGCATCCTGACCCCCGAGGACGATACGCCCGAGGCGGCGACCGCCCGGGTGCGCGCCTTTTGGGAAAAGCTGGGCTCCAATGTCGAGATCATGACTCCGAAGCACCATGATCTGGTGCTTGCGGTGACCAGCCATGTGCCGCATCTGATCGCCTTTTCGATCGTCGGCACCGCATCCGATCTCGAAAATGTGACCCAGGGCGAAGTCATCAAATATTCGGCGGGCGGCTTCCGCGATTTTACCCGCATCGCCGCATCCGATCCGACCATGTGGCGCGACGTCTTCCTCAACAATCGCGAAGCGGTGCTCGAGATCCTGCAGCGGCTGACCGAGGACGTCACCGCGCTCCAGCGCGCGATCCGCTGGGGCGACGGCGACACCTTGTTCGATCTTTTCGCTCGCACCCGCGCGATCCGCCGTTCGATCATCGAACAGGGCCAGGATGACGAGCGGCCCGATTTCGGACGCAGCCACGAATAGGCATCCGAACGGCGGGCATCGCCCGCGCTTGTGATCAGCCGTTCAGTGCGTTGATCTCGGCATGGACCAGTGCCTCGGCGGCATCGCGGTCGAGGCCCGGTTCGATGACGTCACCGAAACGGAAGGTGATGACGCCGGGGCGTTTGAGGAAACGGCGTCGCGGCCAGACGCGGCCGCTGTCCAATGCCACCGGCACCACCGGCAGTCCGATATGGCGATAGAGCCCGGCAAAGCCGGCGCGCAGCGGCGCGCGTTCGCCATGCGGCACGCGCGTCCCTTCGGGAAAGATCACGAGCGACCGGCCTTCGGCGGCGGCGGCGCGCGATGCGGTGACGAGTGCGCGCAAAGCCTTGGCGCCGCCTTCGCGATCGATCGGGATGACGCCATGACGCAAGGCGACCCCTCCCCAGAAGGGAATGTCGATCAATTCCTTCTTCATCAGCACCGCGGGATTGGGAATCAGCAGCAGGATCTCCAGCGTCTCGTACATCGATTCATGCTTGATCGCGAAGAGCACGGGCCGGTCGGGAATGATACCTTCCACCCGCGTATGGATGCCCAATATCCGTTCTGCGCAACGACGGTGGAAACGCGCCCATAGCCAGGCGGCGCGGCGCGCGCCCGCCGGATTGCGGCCCATGATCGCGGCGCTCATCACATAGAAGATGCTGCCGGTATAAAAGACGAGGGTGAAAAGGATGGAGCGGAGCAACAGCATCGTCACAGCCCCACCAGCGGACCGAGCCGGCTCAACAGATATTTGTGATACTCCTTGAACAGCATCGAGAAGCCCGCACGGCTCTTGACCGCGTCGCTTTCCACCGCGACGTCGGATCCCAGGGCGCGTTCCAGTTCGAAGCGCGCGCGGCGCATATGCCAGTCGGTGGTGACGAGCCGGACGGTGCGATAGCGACGCGCGCCGATCCAGCGCGCGGTCTCCATGGCGTTCGACCGCGTGTCGACCGCTTCCCTGCCGAGATCGACACAGCAGTCGAACAGCGATGCCGGCACTTTCTGCGCGAGCGCCAGCTCATGGGGGCGGACGTCGCGATTGACGCCGGAAATCAGCATGCGCCGCGCCCTGCCCGTCTGCAGCAGGGCAAGGCCCCGCTCGATCCGGCCAGGAGCGCCGGTCAGCACGACGATCGCGTCGGTCTGGCCGTCCGGCGCGGGCTGCGGCAAGGTGACCACGAACAGCGCGAAGCCCAATGCCCAGAGCAAGGGCACGATCGAGAGGATGCGCCGGATCACAGCATGCGCCGCAGGGTGCGCAGCACCGTGATCCGCGCCGCGAGCATCGCCAGGATCGCGCCGGCGATCGGCAGCGTCAGGATCAGCCCCCAGGACTGCAGGCCGAGCGTGACCGCACCGAGCAGATCGGATCCAATCTCCCCCACCCGCGCGCCGAGCAGCAGCAGCACCGCAGTGGCGGCCGTCAGCCCGACCAGGCCGCCGAACAAGGCGTCCAACGCGATGCGGCGCTGGAACAGCCAGGCGATCTGGGTATCGGTCGAGCCCATCAGGTGGAGCACGTCGATGGTGAAGCGATGCGTGTTGAGCGCCGCGCGCGCGGCAAGCACCACCGCCGCCGCCGTGGCCGCCGCCATCAGCACGACCAGCGCGATGGCCAGCCAGCGCAGCGAATCGATCAGGCCGGTGAGCGGCGCCAGCCAGCGGGCATGGCGATCCATCCGTGCCGCGGGCGCGGCCGTATGGATCGCCGCGGCGACATCGTCCATCGCACGCGGGCTGCCGTCGGACAGGGTGACGTCGATCAGCGCCGGCACCGGCAGTTCGTCGCCGGCGAGGCCGCCTGTGCCCAGATAGGGTTCGAGCAGCGCCGCCATCTCGGCCTGGTCGAGCCGATCGACCGCGCGCACGACCGAAAGCCGCTCGAGCGCGGCGGCGACGGCGGTCGCCTGACGATCGCGCACCACCGGATCGGCTTCGACGATCTGGACGGTGAGCTTGCCCGCTAGATCGTCGCCCAGCGCGCGTGCCGCGGCGCCCAGCCCGAGCCCCGAGGCGGCGGCCAGCACCGTCAGGAACATCATGATCGCGATCACCCACGGCATCGGCCCGGCCAGCCGCCCTTCGGGCAGCAGTCGGCGATCCGCCGCCGAGGATGTCCATCCAAAGCTCATTCCGGCCCACCCATCTCGCTGCGGCGCGGCGGATAGCGCAGCGCACCCGTGGGATCGGACAGGCGCCCGCGATCGATCCGCATCATGTTCGCATTGGAGATGCGGCTGAGCAGATGGATGTCGTGGGTCGCGACGACGATGGTGGTGCCGAGCTTGTTGAGCCCGTCGAACAGATGGAGGAGACGCGCCGCCATATCGGGATCGACATTGCCGGTGGGCTCGTCGGCGACCAGGATCTCGGGCCGGCCGATCACCGCGCGTGCGATCGCGACGCGTTGCTGCTCACCGCCCGACAGCGTCGCCGGACGCGCGCTCGCACGGTCCTTGAGCCCGACCCAGGCAAGCATCTCGTTGACCGGGGTCTCGATCTCGCGCTCCTCATAACCGCCGATGCGCAGCGGCAGCGCGACATTGTCATAGGCCGAAAGGTGCGGGACCAGCCGGAAATCCTGGAAGACGACGCCGATCCGCCGGCGCAGCGCGGGCAGACGCGCACGCGGCATGGTGACGGCATCCTCGCCGAAGAGGCGGATCAGGCCGCGGCTGGGGCGCTGCGAGAGATAGAGGAGCTTGAGCAGCGAGGTCTTGCCCGCGCCGGAGGGGCCGGTCAGGAAATAGAAGCTGCCGGTGTTGAGCGTGAAGCTGACGTCGGACAGCGTCTCCGCGCCCGTGCCATAGCGCAGACCGACATTCTCGAACTGCACGATGCTCGCCATCGCGACCCGAAACGCTCCCTTTGACCCTGCCGTTCGCCCTTGGTCCCGCCATCGCACAGCGGCATCGCCCGCGTAAAGCACATGTTGGCGGCCGATATCGCCCAAGGTGCTTGCAACATCGTCGCGCAGCGTGTTTACACTGGCGACCTTATTGCGCGCTTTATCAACGGACACCGCCACATCGCATGATCCTGACGTGCCCCGAGTGCAGGACGAGATATCTGGTCCCGGACAGCGCGATCGGACCGGTCGGCCGGACGGTGCGCTGCGCGTCGTGCAAGCATAGCTGGTTCCAGCAGCCGGCACCGCTCGACCTCGAAAGCCCCGCGCCGCCGGTCGAGCCCGGCATCACGCCTCCGGTGCCCGCCCCGAGCGAACCCGAACCGATACCGGCGGCAACGCTGCCGCAAGCGCCGCCGCTGCCCGAGATCGAGCGCACCGCGCCGGCGGCCGCGGACTCGCTTCCCGCCGCAACCGAGGTCGAGGCGGAAGGCTATGACGCCTTCGCGCATGAACCGCCCTTCCGCCCGCGGCGCAACCCGCTGCGGCGCTGGACCCTGGCGGCCGCGGGTGCGGCCGTGCTGATGATCGGCGGGATCGGCGCGATCCAGTATTTCGGAACGCCGGGCATCGCCGCCTGGCTCGGCTTCGGCGCTGCGGAAGCAGAAGTGCCGCTGCTGCTCGAATTCCCGACCAAGCCCGAGCGGCGCGAGCAGCCGAGCGGCAACGAGCTCTTCACCGTTTCCGGCCGGATCGTGAATCCGACCGACACGCCGCAGATGGTGCCCGACATCCTCGCCGAGCTGCGCGATGCGTCGGGCCGGGTCGTCTATGGCTGGCGGATCGTGCCGCCGGTGCGCCGCCTGCCGCCCAAGGGCAAGGCCGAGTTCGACAGCGCCGAAATGGACGTGCCCAAGAGCGCGCAGAAGCTGACGGTGAGCTTCGCGGGGAGCGGTACGAAATAATGCTTCACGCTTTGTGCGTGCAGCCCCTTCCCAAGCCCGATCCGCTTTGCTAGAGGCCGCGCCTTACCAGCGGGGTGTCCCTCGGAAAGTCCAACTTTCTGGGATTTCCCCGTCGCCGGACTCGCTCCGGTGAACAGGACTGTGCGGTCGTGGCGGAACTGGTAGACGCGCAACGTTGAGGTCGTTGTGGGCGAAAGCCCGTGGAAGTTCGAGTCTTCTCGACCGCACCAATCCCTTCAGACACCCGAAATCCGATTTATCGCAGGCTGCGGGCAACCGCCTGCGGCTTTCCCTCACGAAGCCGTGGGCTGCATCCCTTTCGGCGTCTGGCGCGTTGCGCTATGAAACGGATTGGATGCGCCCAGGGGAAAGAGCGCAGTCGCCAAAAAGAAGGCTGCCTGCTTGACCACCTATCTCAATGCCATCGGCACAGCCGTTCCCGATCATGACATCCATGCGGCCTTTATCGGCTGGGCCGAGGAACAGCTCGAACCGCGCAAGCAGTTGCTGTTCAGTCGTATGGCCGGTCGATCGGGGATCGCGCATCGCTGGTCGGTGCTGCCGCGTGCGACCGATGGCGGATCGCCGATCGAACCCGGCGGCTTCTATGCCTCCGATCCGCTGCCGCCCACATCGGCGCGGATGGCGCTCTATGCCGATGCCGCGCCCGCACTGGCGATGAAGGCGGTTGCGGCACTGGGCGACAATTTCGTTCCACAGGCGATCACGCATCTGGTGGTCGCGAGCTGCACCGGCTTCACCGCGCCGGGCGTCGATCAGATGATTGCGGCCCGGCTCGGCCTTTCGCCCGATGTCGAGCGGCTGCTTGTCGGCTTCATGGGCTGCTACGCCGCCGTCACCGCCTTGCGGGCCGCGCGGCACATCGTCCGCTCCGAGCCGGACGCGCATGTGCTGGTCGTCACCGTCGAGCTTTGCTCGCTCCATTTGCGGCCGATGGACGAGATCGAGCCGTTGCTCGCGGGATTGCTGTTCGGCGACGGCGCCGCGGCGGCGATCGTGAGCGGCGAGCCCCATGGCATGACGCTCGGTGACGGTTTTTCGGTGACGCTGGAGCATTCGGAGTCGCTGATTACCTGGGCAATCGGCGATCTGGGCTTTGCGATGACCCTGTCGGGCGAAGTGCCCGGGCGAATCGCGGCCGCGCTTGCCGAGGACGAAACGCGTGACCGGCTGACCGGCGGACGCGCGCGCAATGCGATCGACCATTGGGCGGTCCATGCCGGCGGTCGCTCGATCCTCGATGCCGTCGAGCACGGCCTGTCGCTGCCCGCCACGGCCCTGGCCGATTCGCGCGACGTGCTTCATGCTTTCGGCAACATGTCGTCCTCGACGCTGATGTTCGTGCTTGCCGCCGTGCTTCGGCGCGGCGTGACCGGGCCGGGCATCGCGCTGGCCTTCGGCCCCGGCCTGGCCGCCGAGGGCTTCGCCTTCGGACCTGTTGCATGACAGACCTTGCCGTCCGCGCCCTGCAAGAGGAGCGGATGGACGATCCCGCGCTCCCGCCCGCAACCTATGCGGCGGTGATGCGCGATCTGGCCGTGGTCAATCGGGTGACGATGGCGCGGCGGCCGACTCTCGCTTTCCTCGCACGTGCCCTCGCCGGGCGGCGCGCATTCAGGCTGCTCGATGTCGGATTCGGCGACGGCGACATGCTGCGTGCGATCGCGCGCTGGGCATCGCGGCGCGGCATCGCCGCCGAGCTGGTCGGAATCGATCTCAATCCCAGCAGCGCGCCCGCCGCGCGCGCGCATACCCCGCCCAGCCTGACGATCGACTGGCGGACGGGCGACTATGCAGCGCTTGCCGGCGGCGGATTCGATCTGGTGATCTCGAGCCTGGTCGCGCATCATATGACGCACGACCAGCTCATCGCCTTTCTGCGCTTCATGGAAAGCGAGGCGCGCATCGGCTGGCTCGTCAACGATCTCCACCGCCATCGATTCGCCTATGCCGGTTTTCCGCTGCTCGCGCGGATCATGCGCTGGCACCCGATCGTCCGGCATGACGGCAGGCTGTCGATCGCGCGATCCTATCGCCCCGCCGAATGGCCGCCGATCCTGGCCGAAGCCGGGATCGACGACGGCGCGGCCCGGATATTCCGCGCCTTTCCCTATCGGCTATGCGTCGCGCGGCTGCGCTGATCGCCGGCGGCGGCCCGGCCGGCGCTGCTGCGGCGATCGCATTGGCGCGTACCGGTCACGCGCCGCTGGTGATCGAACGCAATCGCGAGACCGGCGATGCGCTGTGCGGCGGCTTCCTGAGCTGGCGCACGCGCGACGCGCTCGATCGGCTCGGCATCGACCGCGTGGCGCTTGGCGGCCATCCCATCGCGCGCGTCCGTGTCTTCGCAGCGGGCGGATGCGGGGAAGCGCCATTGCCGGGCGGAGCGGTCGGCGTGTCGCGACGGCGGCTCGACGGCCTGTTGCTGGCGCGCGCCGAAGCCGAAGGTGCGGCGATCGAGCGCGGCATCGCGATCCGGTCGGCCAGCCCAGGATCGGTCGAGCTCGCCGACGGCGCGACGATCGCCAGCGAGACCCTGCTCCTCGCCACCGGCAAGCATGACTGTCGCGGCCTGGCCCGCCCCAGGCCGCCCGGCGATCCCGCGCTCGGGCTCCGGCGCCGGATCGCATCCGTAGCGGCACTGCGCCGGCTGGTCGGCGATGCGATCGAGCTTCATCTGTTCCGCGGCGGCTATGCCGGCCTGTTGCTGCAGGAGGATGGCAGCGCCAATCTGTGCATGGCCGTGCGCAAGTCGCGGCTGGCCGAAGCGGGCGGCGATCCGGACCGGTTGATGGCGGCGCTGGCCGCGGAATCGCCCGCGCTCGCCGAGCGCCTGGGTTTTACGCAAGGGGTGGCGGTGTTCGATGCGGTCGGATCGGTGCCCTATGGCTGGCGCGCCCACGACACCCGGCCCGGTATCTTCCGGCTGGGTGATCAGGCCGCCGTCATTCCCTCGCTTGCCGGCGAAGGCATCGGCATCGCACTGGCGAGCGGCATGCTGGCGGCCGAACACTGGCTGCGCACCGGCCCGTCGGGCGCCGCGCAATTCCAGGCTGCGCTCGCCGCGATCACCGCACGACCGGTCCGCGTCGCCACGCTGGTCGCCGCGACCGCCGACAGCCGGCCGGGCCGACGCTGGGGCCCGAAGCTGATCTCCGCACTGCCCGGGCTCGCGGCATTGCTCGCACGCGCGACGCGGATCGCCGCCCCACCCTTGACCGCGCGTGTCGGCGGTACCAGATGATGCACATGGAAAAGCTCGATCTTCCCGAAAGCGAATGGCGCAAGCGCCTGTCCCCCGAGCAATATCATGTGCTGCGCGAAGCAGGGACCGAACGGGCCTTCACCGGCATCTACAACGATAACAAGGCGCCCGGCACCTATCGCTGCGCCGGTTGCGGCACCGAATTGTTCCGGTCCGACGAGAAATATGATTCGGGATCGGGCTGGCCGAGCTTCATTGCCCCGGCGAGCACCGACGCCGTCGTCGAACACGCCGATATCAGCCATGGCATGCGCCGCGTCGAGGTTCGCTGCGCGAAGTGCGACGGCCATCTCGGCCATGTCTTTCCCGACGGACCGGGCGAAAATGGGCTGCGCTATTGCATGAACAGTGCGGCGCTGAATTTCGAGGGGCGCGCAAAGTCCTGAATTGGCCGTACGCGGCGGCGCCTGTCGCGACCGCGCGCTTTTTCGGTGCAGGAGCGATGCAGTCGCTTGGCACCGGGGCCAACTCCGCGTAAATCGCTGACGACCGATGGCTGCACCCCGCAAATCCCCCCGCAAGACGCCGCGCACCTGGCGCAGCACGGTCATCAGGATCATCAAGATCCTGCTGCTGGCCGGGCTGGCCGGCCTGATCGCACTGGCCGTCGCCGTCGGCATCGCCATGTCGAGCATTCCGAGCTTCGGCGAATTGCAGCGCGACCCCAATGGCCAGATGATCCAGGTCCGCGCCGCCGATGGATCGATCATCGCCTCGCTCGGCCCCAGCTATGGCGAATGGCTGCGCTATGACGAAATCCCCGATGTCATGGTCGACGCGATGGTCTCGGTCGAGGATCGGCGGTTTCGCTCGCATCCCGGCGTTGACCCCATCGGCCTTGCGCGCTCGGCCTATGTCCGCGTCCAGCGCGGCCGCTGGGTTCAGGGCGGGTCGACGATCACCCAGCAGCTTGCGCGCAACATCTTCCTGACCAACGCCCGCACCTTCGGCCGCAAGGCGCGCGAGATGATCCTGGCGCTGGCGATGGAGCGCAAATTCTCCAAGGACCAGATCCTCGAACTCTATCTCAACAAGGTCTATTTCGGTGGCGGCGCCTATGGCGTCGACGCCGCCAGCCGCCGCTTCTTCGGCCATGACGCGAAACGGCTGTCGCTGGGCGAGGCGGCGGTGATCGCCGGGCTGGTCAAGGCGCCGTCACGCTATTCACCGACCGCCGACGCCCAGGCCGCGATCGACCGCGCCGCCGTCGTGCTCGAAGTGATGCAGGACGCGGGCACGATCACCGCGGCGCAGGCCGCGTCGGTCGATCCCAAGGCGATCAAGCTCGCGCGCGAGCCGCAGCAGGACAGCGTCCGCTATTTCACCGACTGGGCGCTGCCCCAGCTCGAAATGCTGATCGACGAGACCGAACGGCCGATCGACGTCTGGACGACGATCGATCCCGCGATGCAACGCGCCGCCACCGCCGCGATCATCGCCAATGCGCCCGCCGGCGCGCAGGGCGCGCTGGTCTCGCTCGACCGCGACGGCGCCGTGCGCGCGATGGTCGGCGGCAAGGACTATGTCTCGTCGATCTACAATCGCGCGACCCAGGCGACGCGCCAGCCGGGTTCGGCATTCAAGCTGTTCGTCTATCTGGCGGCGCTGGAGAATGGCTACACCCCCGAGACGATGGTTACCGACGAGCCGATCTCGATCAACGGCTGGAGCCCGCGCAACAGTTCGGGCCGCAATTCGGGCGAGATTTCGCTGCGCACCGCCTTCACCTATTCGATCAACACCGTCGCGGCGAAGATCGGCCAGGAAGTCGGCTTCTCGACGGTGGCCGACATGGCGCGCCGCTTCGGCATCACCACCCCGCTCAACACGCATCCCTCGATGGTGCTCGGCACCGCCGACGTCCGGCTGCTCGACATGACCCGCGCCTATGCCGCGGTCGCCCATGGCGGCATCGCCGTCACGCCCTATGGCATCACCAAGGTGTCGACCGAGAATGGCGAGCTGCTCTACCAGCACAGGAGCGACGAATCGCGGGTGCTGGTGGCGCCATGGGTGGCGGCGCAGATGACCGACCTGCTCCAGACCGCGGTAAGCGCGGGCACCGGGCGCGCGGCGCAGATCGGCCGCCCGGTCGCGGGCAAGACCGGCACGACCAGTTCGAACAAGGACGGCTGGTTCATGGGCTTTTCCAGCGGACTGACCACCGGCGTGTGGATGGGCCGCGACGACGCCAAGCGCGTCGGCGGGCTGCAGGGCGGCACCGCCCCGGCGCGCGCCTTTGCCGCATTCATGACGCGCGCAGTGGCCAACCGGCCGATCGAGAAATTCCAGACCGACGTCACCCTGCCCGAAGAACAGCTCGAACCCGACGAAGACGCTTATTATGGCGAGCCCGACAATGGCACGACCATGTATGTCGACGAGAATGGCAACCCGGTCTTCGCGCCCGAAAGCGGCCCGCCGCCCGCCGGCCCCGCAACCGAAGGCCCGGATGTCGAGGCGCCGCAGGCGCTCGACCAGCAATGGCTCGACAATGTCCTGGGCGGCCGACAGCAGCCGCAACGCCCGCGCCGTCCCGAGGATGCGCGGGTGCCCGTGCCGGTACCGCCGAACCGTCGCTCATCCTGAAGATCGATAAGTCCGTTTGTCCCGAGCGAAGTCGAGGGACGTTGGGTTTCACGCGGGCGTCCCTGG
>NZ_JBYSZM010000065.1:0-12949 GCF_058787155.1 Sphingobium sp. FW305-3-2-15-F-TSA7
AGACAGCGGTGTTTGCGTGCGAGGCGCTGCGGGAAAACGCGCCGGACGATTGGGGGAACGTGGTTGCGCTGGGTCGCGCGCATCTCGGGGCGGGCCGCGCGGACGCCGCGGTCCGTTGCGCCGAGGCGGTGCTCGCGCGCGAGCTGCGCGACGGCGGCGGCGAACCCGCGCGCCTGTTCCGACAGGCGGTGACGCTGTCGCGCGATATCGAGCGCACCCGCATCGAGCTCGCCCGGCTCGGCCAGATCGCCAGCCCCGATGCCTCGGTGCGCGAACTGGTCGCCGCGCGCGACGCCGATCTGAAGACGATGGTGGAACAGCAGTCGCTGACCTTCGCGCGCCTGTCCGAATATCCGCAATATCGCGCGCTTTCGACCGAGGCGATGACGCTCGACGATCTGAAGGCGGCGCTGAAACCCGGAGAGGCCTATTACAAGATGGCGATCGCCGGCCGCGCCATCTACGCCATCTATCTCGACAGCCAGGGCGCGACCGCGTGGCGGCTGCCCATTTCCGCCACCACGCTCGAAGCCAAGGTGCACGGCCTGCGAGAGACGATCTCGACGATCGAAAATGGTCAGAACATGACCTATCCGTTCGATGTGAAGCTGGCCCGCTCGCTCTATTCGGATCTGTTCGATCCCGTGGCGCAGCGACTGTCGGGCGTCCAGCATCTGATCTTCGAACCCGACGGCGCGATGCTGACCCTGCCCGTCAATCTGCTGATCGCCGACCAGGCGGGCGTCGACCGCTATCTCGCGCGTACCGCCGATCCCAGTGCCGATGAGTTCGATTTCCGCGGCATCGACTGGCTGGGCCGTCGCCATGCGGTGAGCACCGCCGTCTCGGCGCGCGCCTTCCGCGACACGCGCCGCACCCCCGCCTCCGCCGCCGCGCATCAATATATCGGCTTTGGCGACAATGCGCCCGCGTCCACCACGCCCGTTTCCGCCAGGCTTCAGCCCGCTTCGGCGACGCGCGGGCTGGACGGCGGCGGCGCAGTCGATTGCGCATGGCCGCTCAGCGAATGGAACAAGCCGATCGCCGCCACCGAACTGCAACAGGCCGCGGCGGAGGTCGGCGCCGGCACCGCCCAGATCGTCACCGGCAATGCCTTTACCGACACGGCGGTGCGCGGCCGCACCGACCTGGCCGATTATCGCATCCTCCATTTCGCCACCCACGGCCTGGTCACGGCGCCACGCCCCGAATGTCCGGCACGGCCGGCGCTGCTCACCTCGTTCGGCACCGGGGATTCGGACGGACTGCTCAGCTTCCGCGAGATCTACGATCTCAAGATCGACGCCGATGTCGTCATCCTCTCGGCCTGCGACACCGCGGGCGAAGCCAGCCGCGCGGCCACGCGTGAGGCGGGCGTCACCACCGGCGGGGGATCGGCGCTCGACGGGCTGGTGCGCGCCTTTATCGGCGCGGGCGGGCGATCGGTCATCGCCAGCCACTGGCCCGCACCCGACGATTTCAACGCGACCCGGCGGCTGATCGCCGGCCTGTTCGAAGGCGGCGCCGGCCGCCCGATCGCCGTCGCCATGCAGGATGCCGAGCGCGGGCTGATGGACGATGCGGTGACGTCGCACCCCTATTACTGGTCGGGATTCGCCATTATCGGGGATGGCGCGCAGCAGCTGATCGTCAAGCGCTGAGCAGCTTATGGGGGGCGATATCGCAGGAACGGGGAAACGCCCGCCACTGGCGCGGGCGGCGCGGCTGGTGCGCAAGGTGGGGCCCGCGCGCGCCGCTGCCACCGCGCTGTTCCTGATCGCGGCGCTGCTGGTCGCGCGCTATAGCTGGGATATGCTCCCCGCCCCCGAGCGCGCGCTCTACGATCTGCGCGCCGTCTGGGCGGCGCCGAGCGTCGCCAAGGACGATCGCATCGTCATGGTCGTCTATAATGACGATACATTGATCGCCACGCGCAAACGCTCGCCGCTCGATCGCGCCACCCTCGCCCGCGCGCTGCGCAATCTCGATGCCATGGGTGCGCGCGCGATCGGCATCGATATCCTGATCGACCAGGAACAGGATGAGGATGCCGAGCTGATCGCGGCATTCCGGGCAATGCGCACGCCCACCTATCTGGCCTATGCCTCGGCCGAGACCAATGCCGACAATATCGAATATGGCCAGCAACAGTTTCTGGACGGTTTTCAGCATGCGATCGCCGGCCCCAATGTGAAGCCCGCGAGCATCCGGCTGGAAGTCGACGGCGACAATGTCGTGCGGAGCTGGCCCGCCCAGCCCGCAACGGTGCCCCCGCTTCTCGCCAACGCGCTGAGCCCGGCCCATCCCGAATTCCGGCGCTATACCGGCAGCATCCGCTTCCTGAAGCCGCGGCTCGTCGATTATCCGGTCTACAACAAGCTACCGATCGATCTGTTCGCGGGCGAGGCGGTCGTGCCGCAATTCGCCGAACTGGTCCGTGGCCGCTATGTCCTGATCGGCGGCGATATCGCCGATTTCGACAAGTTCGAGACGCCTTTGCGCAGCCTCGCCGGTCAGACGATGATCGGGCTGGAGGTGCATGCCAACATCCTCTCGCAACTGCTCGACGGCGCCCGCTTCGCACATATCCCGGGCTGGCTGCTCTGGCTTTCGGCGATCGCCGTGGTGGTGGCCGGCGTGTTTTCGAGCCTGATCGCCGGCGCCTGGTGGCGGCTCGTCACAGCACTCGTCGTCCAGGGTGCGGCGATTGCCATCCTGCCCTTCATGCTCCAGGAACGGATGATCGATACCCAGGGGCTGCCGGTATTCGGCTGGCTGGTCGGCTGGGTGATCGCCTTTGCCGCGGTCGGCGCGGCGGCGCGCGCGATCGGATCGGAACAGCGCAAATTCGCGCAGTCGGCGCTCGGCAAATATCTGCCGCGCGACATCGCGACCGAGATCCTCGCCGATCCCGAGCGGCTGGCGCTCCATGGCGAGAAGCGCGAAATCTTCGTCGTCTTCACCGATCTGGAGGGCTTCACCAAATTGAGCCATGCGATCGCGCCGGAAATGGTCGCTTTGCTGCTCAACCGCTATCTCGACATGCTGAGCGACGTGGTGCTCGATCATGGCGGCACCATCGACAAATTCGTCGGCGATGCCGTCGTCGCTTTCTGGGGCGCACCGATCTCGCGCCCCGACGATGGCGAGCGCGCCGCACGCGCGGCCTATGCGATGTGGCAGGCGGGCGAGGAATTCCGCAACAATGCGCCGGAGGGCGTTCCCCCGATCGGCAAGACGCGCGTCGGCCTGCATTTCGGCGAAGCCATTGTCGGCAATTTCGGCGGCGAGGGCCGCATCCAGTACACCGCGCTCGGCGACAGCATGAACACCGCGTCGCGGATCGAATCGGCGAACAAGCAGCTCAAGGCCGGGATGATGGCCAGCCGCGAGGCGGTCGAGCGTTCGGGGCTCGACTGGTGGCGCCCGATGGGCAGCGTCGTGCTGCGCGGCCGCGCGAAACCCGTCGAGATTTTCGAACCTGTGCCAGAAATGGACGCGAGTGATCTTGGTCACTTCCGGTCAATCCTGGATCGGCTATCGCATGATCACGAGGCGGCTCTGGACGACCTGACCGCCTTGGCCGTAAGCCGCCCCGACGATGCGGCGCTCGGCAATCTGGTGTATCGTTTGAAGCATGCCGAACCAGGAGGTCATTATGCTCTCGACTGATGCGATCATACGGCGCGGCGCGGTCGCGCTGGCCTGCGCCCTCGGTCTCGGTGGCGCGGCATTTGCCCAGACCATCGTGGTCCGGTCCGCCGGACCGTCGGCGAAAAGCTATCCCGCGGGCAAGTCGCTCGCGCCCGGCGCGAAGATCGCGCTGGCCAAGGGCGACACGCTGACCGTCCTCGACAGCCGCGGCACACGCACGCTCAGCGGCCCCGGCAGCTACAGCGCGGAGGCGTCGGCGACCGCGGCGAACCAGAGCTTCGCCTCGCTGGTCTCGACGCAGAATCGCCGCCGCGCACGCACCGGGGCGGTGCGCACATTCGGCCAGCGGATCATGCCGCCCAGCCTGTGGTTCGTCGATATCGAGCGCAGCACGACATTCTGCGTCGCCGATGCGACGGCGGTGCAGCTCTGGCGGCCGGACATGCAGAAAGCGGTCACGCTCACCATCACCGATCAGAGCGGCCGGACAAGCCCGATCGCCTTTCCGATCGGGCAGAACAACGTGCCCTGGCCGACCGCCGCGCTGCCCGTGGCGGAGGGGGAAAGCTACACGCTGAGCGGTGCCGGGCTCGCCAAGCCGGTCAAGCTGCGCTTCGCCATGCTGGGCGCGCCCGTCACCAATCCGGTCGCCACTTACACCGCGCTCGACGGCAAGGGTTGCGCCGACCAGAAGCAGTTGCTCGTCGACGCCACCAAGCTCGACGAAAAGCCGTCCTGACCCCGCGCGAACGGGGTCGGGACGCGGCTTTCCGCCTTGCCTTTGAGGGGCCTGGCTGATAGCCTATGATACTGAAAAAAGCGCGGTTTCACGCGCATAATTGAACCCCGCTGGTCGCAGGGGAGGCGAAGGGGAAAGGGCGAAATTCGTCCGGCCCGATGCCGGTTTCCGGGGCGCGTTTCAGACCCGGCGACACAGTTTGGACGGCCGCGGCTTTTCAGCCTTCGCCGTCGCCCGATCTTCCGGTGCCAACGGCATCCGGGCCGGGCGGCGAACGGGACGGGAAATCAGGCGGCCTTATAGGGGCATGCTCATGACGTTGTCGCGGTCCGCCCGCCTCCTCTCGGTTCCCCTGCTCAGCGCCATTGCCCTGCCCTCGCTGGCGGTTGCCCAGACCGTGCCGCCTCCCGCCCCGCCGACCCGCGACCAGATCGAGCGCGGCGGCGTCGACCGCATCGCGCGCGACCGCGGCGGACGCGTGACCGCTCAGGATGTGGTGGAGCGCGCGCCCTGCCCGCTTGCCGATCCGCGCTTCGCCGGCGTCAACGTCACGCTTTCCGACGTGCGCTTCGACGGACTGTCGGTCGTCGCGCCCGAGACGCTGCGATCCTCATGGTCGGACTTTGCCGGGCGCAGCGTGCCCGTCGCCACCTTGTGCGAGATCCGCGACCGCGCGGCGACCATGCTGCGCAATCAGGGCTATCTCGCCGCCGTCCAGGTCCCGCCACAGCGGATCGAGGACAATGGTGTCGCCCATTTCGACGTGCTGATGGCAAAGCTCGTGCGCATCCAGGTGCGCGGCGATGCCGGCCGCGCCGAAGCGACCATCGCCCGCCAGCTCGAAAAGCTGCGCGATCAGCCGGTCTTCAACACCCATGACGCCGAGCGCTATCTGCTGCTCGTCCAGGATATTCCGGGTTATGACGCGCGGTTGACCTTGCGTCCGGCGGGCACCGTGCCCGGCGAGGTGATCGGCGAGGTCGCGGTGACCTATACCCCGGTCGAGATCGACGCCAATATCCAGAATTACGGCACCCGCGACGTCGGTCGTTTCGGCGGGCTGATCCGCGCCCGTTTCAACGGCCTCACCGGCATGGGCGATACCTCGACGCTCAGCTATTACACGACCGCCGATTTCCAGGAGCAGCATGTCGTCCAGGTGTCGCACAGTTTCCGCGCGGGCAGCGAGGGGCTGACCCTGGGCGGCGACTTCACCTATGCCTGGACGCGTCCGTCATTGGGCCCCGGCGCCGATTTCCGTACCACCACGCTGATCGCCACCCTGCGCGCAAGCTATCCGCTGCTGCGCAGCCAGGCCGCCAACGCCTATGCGGGCGGCGGCATCGACTATGCAGATCAGGACGTCCGCTTCGGCGGGGTACGGCTCAATCGCGACAGGCTGCGCGTGATCTTTGCGCGGCTCGACTATGACCTGATCGATCCCGACAGCATATCGAGCATCCGCGGCTATTCCGCGCGCGAGCCGCGCTGGCGCTTCGGCGGGTCGTTCGAGGCGCGCCAGGGGCTGTCGATCCTCGGCGCCAGCAGCGGCTGCGGCGCGGGCTTCGTCAATTGCCTGCCGCCCAATATCCCGATCAGCAAGGTGGAGGGCGATCCGACCGCTTTCCTGCTGCGCGCGACCGCCTATGGCGAATTGCGCCCCAGCCCCGGCATCACCCTCGCCGTGTCTCCGCGCGTGCAATGGGCGTCCAATCCCCTGCTGAGCTTCGAGGAATTCTCGGCCGGCAATTACACGATCGGGCGTGGCTATGATCCCGGCACCGTCACCGGGGACAGCGGCATCGGCGTCCAGACCGAACTGCGCATCGGCAGCCTCGTGCCGCGCCAGATCGACGGTGTCGCGATCGAACCCTTCGCCTTTTTCGACGCCGCCTGGGTGTGGAACGAGGATCGCCTGTTCCCGCCCTATACGCGCGATCCGCAGCGGCTCTATTCGGTGGGCGGCGGTATCCGTGCCGCATGGGGCGATCATGCCCGGCTCGATGCCGTGCTGGCGGCCCCGCTGCGCCGCGCCGGGCTTCAGGCGACGAAGGGCGATATCCGTTTCCTGATGTCTTTGACCGTCAAGCTGCTGCCCTGGACACGATGATGAGCAAGCCCGCCTCGCTGGAGCGTAACGCCATGTCGAAAGCCGCCCCCTTCTCGCGCATCCTCACGCCGCTGCTGACCAGTTGCGCGATGGGCCTCGCGCTCGGCATCGCTTCGACCGCTTATGGTCAGGCATTCAAGGGCACGCCGCAGATCGTCGTCGGGGAAGCGGGCGTCAACAATGCGACGATCGACGGCAATCCGTACGATTTCATCACCATCGCCACGCCCCAGGTGGTGATCAACTGGACACCGACCGACAATGGCGGCGGCAGCGCCCCGATCAATTTCCTGCCCGCCAATGCAACCGCGCAATTCTCGAGCAACGCCAATTTCACCGTGCTCAACCGCATCCTGCCGAACAGCAACCGCGCGGTTGCGCTCAACGGCGACGTCTTCGGGCGGATCGGCAATGAGGTCGGCGGCAATGTCTGGTTCTACAGCCCGACGGGCGTGATCGCGGGCAACGGCTCGCTCTTCGCGGTCGGCGGCCTCGTGCTCACCGCCAACGATATCAGCTTCACGCCCAATAGCGGCGAACCCGACGGCAAGATCAATCTCGGCGCTGGCGGCCGTATCCCCTTCCGCGCCGCGGCGGGCAGCACCGCATCGGTCGTCGTCGAGTCCGGCGCGGCGATCTCGATGAACGGCATCAACGCCTATGTCGCGCTGGTCGCGCCGCGCGTCGTCCAGGGCGGGACGATCCATCTCGACGGTTCGGTGGCGATGATCGCCGCCGAGGAAGTCGATGTGACGATCAACCAGGGCCTGTTCGACATCAACATGATCACCGGCACGACGATGTCGCAGGCGATCGTCCATACCGGCAGCAGCGGCGAGGTGCCGGCATCGGGCGGGCCATTCACCGGGGGGCAGCGCGTCTATCTCGCGGCACTTCCCAAGAACAATGCGATCACCATGCTCGTCGGCGGATCGCTGGGGACATCCGCCGCCAGCGCGGTGGCGACAAAAGGCGGCGTGATCCTGTCGGGCGGCTACGACATCGCCGACATAGCGGGCACCGGCATCGCCACGGTCGCCGACACCACCAAGTCGGTCGACATCAAGATCGGCACCGCCACCTTCGGCTCGGATCTGACCGGGGTCACCACCGGCACGATCGCCGCCAACCCTTCGCGCGCCACCACGCTCCTCTTCGAGGGCGACGCCTCGCTGACCGGCGCCAAGGGCGTCTCGATGGTCGCCGATCTCGACGAGAGCATCGTCGCCAAGGGTGATCTTTCGCTGTTCTCCCCGGTCTCGGCCAGCCTGCGCCTGGGCGTCACCAACAGCGAGCCGGGTGCGCTCGACACCGCCGCGAAGGTCGACGTCGCGGGCAATCTAGCCATAAAATCCAATGGCTTCGGCCTGATCCCCGGCGGCGACGGCATTGGCGGTTTCGCCTCGCTCCAGCTCGACGGCGGCGGCCCTGCTCCGATCATGACGGTGCTGGGCATCACCAATGTCGAGGCCCAGGGTATCGGCGGGGGCGGCACGGGCAGCGGCGGCGACGGCACCGGCGGAACCGCGCAGATCCTCAACCAGGGCGGCACGCTCGCACTTGGCGAAGTGAATATCCTGGCGCTCGGCATCGGCGGCGATGCAGGTATCGCGGGTGTCGCGGGCAATGGCGGCGACGGGATCGGCGGACTGGCGCAGTTCCTCGCGAGCGGCGGGACGACGACGATGGGCAGCATCGCGATCAACGCCGACTCGATCGGTGGCATGGCGACCCCGACCGGCATCGACGGAAGCGCCGGCGGCGCGACCAGCATCGCGCGACTGGGCGTATCGGGCCCCGGCGTGACGCTGACCAGCGGCGGGAATGTCTCGGTCGAGGCCAATGCGCTCGGCCGGATGAACGGCAAGACATCGGGCTCGATCCAGGCCGGCACCGTCGAGATCTCGACGATGAACGGCGCGGCGCTCGCGATCGCGTCCGGCCTGTCCGGACGCGCGAGCGCGGACTGGCAACTGGGCCCGCAGAGCCTCGTCTCCACCCAGGTCGGCGCCACCACCGGCGGGTCTGTCACCGTCGCCATTGCGGGCGGATCGGTCGAAGCCAATACGGTCATCTTCGCCGCGGACGCGACCGCGATCGGCAGCACCGGCAGCACCGGCGCCGCAACGGGCGGAAACGTCTCGCTGACCGTCAGCGACGCAGGCGCTTCCGAAGGATCGGCCAAATTCAACAACTTCCTGTCGCTCTCCGCCGACGGCAAGGGTGGCCGCGGACTGAGCGGCGGGCTCGGCGCGGGCGGCACCGTCGCGCTGATGGCCAATGGCGGCAGCATCGCCGTGCCCGGCAACATCAATCTGAGCGCGACCGGCACTGCCGGACTGGTGGGCGGCGCGGCGGTCTCCGGCATCGGCGGCACCGCCACCGTCCAGACCCAGGCCGGCGGAACCAAGGCGGGCATCGCGTTCGACCGGATCGCGATCGACGTCGACGGTTCCGCGACCTTCACCGACGAAGGCGCCGACATATCGTACGGCAATGGCGGCCTCGGCAAGGGCGGCACGATCAAGATCCTCTCGTCGGGCGGCACGCTGACCGGCACCGAGATCGCGGTGACCAGCGACGGTTTCGGCGGTCACGCGGCGACCAGCGACAGCGCGACACTCTTCACCGGCGGGACCGGCCAGGGCGGCGGGATCGAGATCACCGTCAATGGCGGCACCATCGATGTCGACACGATGTTCGCCTCGGCGGGTGGCACAGGCGGTCACGCGATCGACCTGACCTCGGCCAGCCAATTCGGTGGGAATGCCGGCCAGGGGCTTGGCGGCACGATCAACTTCGGTGCGACCAGCGGCAGTTTCGACGCATCGACACTGCAGCTCGACGCCTTTGGTGCCGGCGGTGCGGGCAGCAAAGGCACCGACAGCGGAAACGGCGGCACGGTTTCGGGCGGCGGATTCGGCAAGGGCGGCACGGCGACGCTGACGCTCGGCGGCGCCAAGGTCACGACGCTGGAAAGCCTGGTGACCGCACAGGGTTTCGGCGGCGACGGCGGCGCGAACGGCCTCGGCGCTCCCGGTGCCGGCGGCTCGGGCACCGGCGGGCTCGCACAGATCATCGCGACCGACGCGGCCTATTCACTGGGTGCGCTGACCATCGATGCATCCGGTCATGCCGGCGACGCGATGCAGGCAATTGTCGGCACGCAGCCGCCCCACGGCACCGGCCGGGGCGGCACCGCGCAATTCGTCAACCAGGGCGCCGCGGCGGCGCCAGCGGGCGGCCGGACCATCGGTGCGCTCGCCATCCGCGCCGATGGCGGCGGTGGCCTGATCGGCGCCCTGCCCGGCCCCAATACCGTTGCGGGCCTCGTGCGGATCGCCGATCCGGCAAGCGGCACCAACGGATCGGTCAAGATCGCCAGCGTCTCCGCCAGCGCGCTGGGCAGCGCCATTGCGGGCAAGGGCTTCCAGCTCGAAAGCGCGGGCGGACCGCTGTCGGTCACCGGGGGATTCGCGGTCGACACCGGGGGAGATGCGAGCTTCGCGATCACGGGTGACGGCACGCTCGCGATCGGGGGCAATGCCAGCATATTCGCGGGCGGAGACATATCGATCAGCCATGCCGGCCAGACGGCGCCGGCATCGCTATCGATCAGCGCAGGCTCCGCGACCTTCGACGCGGGCAAGAATTTCACGGCGGGCGCGGGCACGATCGTCAATGCCGGCGACAGCCTGATCGTCCGCGCACGCGCGGGCAGCATCACCGCCGCAGATCTGCGCGCGGTCAATGCGATCGGCATCCACGCGCTGAGCAATGTCTTCCTCACCAATGCACGCACGACCGGCACGGCGAGCGGCACGCCGCTGACGGGCGGATCGATCGACATCACCGCGGGCGTCGACCCGGTCGAGCTGGTCGGTACCTATCTGCCCGTCGATATCGTCATCAGCGGCACGGTGAGCGCCAGCGGGCAGCTGCGCGCACATGCCGGACGCGACATATTGGACGATGGCGGCGCACCGGACCGCACGCTCCAGGGCGAAATCGTCGCGCTGATCGCGGGCCGTCATATTGCCGGCGCCAATCTTGCGCTGCTTTCCAACCGCAATCTCGACCTGTCGGTCGGCCGCGATCTGCAGGTCCGTACGATCGATATCTTCGGGCCGCTGAACAGCGTCGACGACAAGGGCGCGATCACCGGCGCGGGTGTCCTGACGGTGCCCGGGGCAGTGAGCATTTCCAACCTGCTGCGCCTGCGCGGGCCAACGCCCGCGACGATCCGCGCCACCGACGGTCTGGCGATCGGCGACGCGGTGACGAGCGGACTCGATATCGCGACGACCAACGGCATCCTCTCGCTCGGTTCGCTCAAGGACAATGTCGGCGCGTCCGATTTCCTCAAGGCGAGCGCGCCATCGATCACGCTCGGCACCATCGAGGTCGATGACGACATTCTCGCCACCGCGACCACGGGCGCACTGAAGGCGACCAGCCTGACCGCGGGCGACGCCATCAGCCTGAACGCGAACGCGGCGCTGGTCGCGGAAGAGGTCGATGCGGGCGGCATCGCCCAGCTGACATCGACGACCTCGACCGTCAACGCGACCACGATCGTCGGCAAGGGCGGTGTCACGGTCAGCGCCCCTGGCGCGATCACGATCGCATCGGCGAGCGCGGGCGACGGCGCCACCCAGGCGGACATCTCGATCGCCGCGCTCGGCAGTCAGGCGATCAAGGTCGACAGCGCGATCGCGACGCGCGACATCGCGATCACCGACACCGGCAACGCCGGCCTGACCGCCGGCACCCTGAGTGCGGGCGGTACGCTTTCGGTCGATCTCGACGGCAGCGCGACGATCGGCACGGCCAAGACCACCGGATCGGGATCGATGAATTTGACCGCCGATACCGGCCTGGCGGTGCAGAGTATTCAGGCGGGCGGTCCCGTCTCACTCAAGGCAGAGGCCGGCGCGGTGACCGTCTCCACCGACCTCGCCGCGGCGGGCCAGGTCACGGCACTCGGAAAATCGGTCGACCTGACCGCAACCAAGGATCTGACATTGCTGTCCGCGCAGGCGACGGCCGGCGACTTGTCGGTGCTCGCAGGCGGTCCGCTGACCGTCACCAGCGGCACGGCCAGCGGCGACGTCAAGCTGACAAGCAGCGGCGGTAGCCTGACGGTCGGCGGCGTCCAGGCCGGCGGCAACCTGACGCTCGCGTCGCAGGGCGCGACCACGATCAATGCGCTCGCCACCGGCGATGTCGTGAAGATCGCATCGGGCGATCTCTCGATCGGCGGCGGCGGCCGGATCGGTACGGCGGGAACGACGACATTGGTCGAACTGACCAATAGCGACGATACCAGGCGGAGCTTCTATGGCGGCGCTTCGACCGCCAACGGCTACAGCCTGTCCGCCGACGAGCTTGGCCGGATCGCCAGCGACAATATCACCCTGATCGCGCCGCGCACCGCGCTGAGCGGCACCAACGCCCCCGATGTGATCGTGGGCGCGATGACCATCGCCAGCCGCGCCGGCAGCCCCGCTGGCCAGATCGGCGCACAGGGCGCGTTCACCATCCAGACCACCGGCCGCGTCCGCGTCGATGGCGCCATCGCCATGACCGGTGCCAGCGATACCAACGCCCTGACGATCAGGGCCGGCGAACTGATCGCGATCGATGCGGCAACGGGTTCGATCGATGTGCGCGGCCCGAACAATGAATTGGCCGGCATGATCAACCTTTCCGCGGCCGACATCATCGCGGCATCGGCCGGCGCGACCGAAACCGTGCTCGCCAGCGACGATATCGCCGCGATCGATACGCGGCTGGGCACCAATGACGGCGCGACGATCGATCAGGGTGTGCTGCGCGCGCGCGGCCTGCGTTTTGCCGTATCCAACGGCCTCTACATCCAGAATAGCGGCGCAGGCACCGCCTACGCCCAGCGGCGCGGCTTCACCGCCGGGGTGAGCGGTATCGCGATCGCCACCGCACAGGGAACCAGCCCACATATCGTGATCAACGGACAGGTGGTGCCGGCCAGCGGCACGCCGATCACCGGCCTCGACACGATCCCCAATGTCACGATCAACGGCCAGTCGGCGCCGTCCGCGTCGGGCTTCGCCGCCGGATCGACGATCAACGGCTGCGTGATCACGGCCGCCGGCAATTGCACCACGCCGACGCCTACGCCGACACCAACTCCCACGCCGACACCGACACCGACTCCTACCCCAACGCCGACGCCCACTCCGACTTCGAGCACGCCGAGCCGGGACCAGGTCGAAGGCGCAGTCGAGACCGATGCCGACGAGAATCTTCGGATCGCACGCATCGAGATCGAGGATGTCGACAGCTTCGGATATCAGCCCTTGATCGACGAACCCGTCACCGGTTCGGGCAATGACGATCTGTGGGCGCCCCAGGATTGCGATCCCGCAAAGGATGGCGACTGCCCTGCCCCACCCCCGTCCAAGCCC
>NZ_JBYSZM010000066.1:0-12324 GCF_058787155.1 Sphingobium sp. FW305-3-2-15-F-TSA7
CGCCCGTCCCACCCGTGATGTTCTGAACCCGCTGGATCGCCTCACTGTCGGTCGCGTTCGTGCTGGTGAGCGTCTTGCTGCCAGAGAGTGTGTAACCCTCCACGCCATCCAACGCGCTGTCGGCGAGATCCGAACCGCCCTTGCTGTTGAGCTCGGTTCCCCACGTATTGACGTGTTGCCCGACTTCCTGCTTTTGGAAGCGGTTGCGGGTCGTATAGGTGTCAGCCATTACAGCGCCGCTCCTAGGGTGATGGGATACCAGTTCGTGCCGTCCGAATAGGCAGGCTGGCCAAGGTCGGTCAGGGAGATCAGCCCACCCCGATATTTCACGGGGTCAGGGAGATTGGTGCTTTCGCATTCGTAGAGCCGGACAGGCGCCGAACGTCGGTCCTGAATGAAGCGCTCGATGTCCCGTGGATCGTTGGTGAGCAGCGCCATCAGTAAGCCGCCACATCGCCGGACGTTAGCCCGGACACGGTCATGTTCCGATAGCGGATCTGCGCTCCGGTTCCCGCATAGAGATCGTAATGCGAACCCGAGAGCGTGCAGCCGTCCACCCAAACCTTCGTGGTGTTGAGCGACTGGACACAGGCATCCTGGCTATCGTCGGAACCAGCCGTTGAGCCGCCAACCACGCATTTGACGTTCCAGCTCTGCGCGGAATTCACATCGGCGATGACTGGGCCGATCGATCCTGAGTAGTGACCGTTAACCCGAACCATCCTGGCGGATTCGTGACCAGTCGTGCAATTGTACGTGTTGTCGGAGGCAGCCGTTCCCATGTTGTAGGCATGGCAATCGATCTCGACGATCTTCGGATCGAGCGCGTTGTTCGGCCCGACATGATAGTTGAACCCGTCACCAAGGCCGCCATAAATGCGGACATTCTTGGAAATCTGAAGCGGCATTCCGGTGTTCGCGATCGACTTGCCGATATTGAGATTTTGAAGCCTCAACGTGCAATCGACCATCACCAGCCGGCCATTGGTCGAGACGAGCGTATCGTTGATCGTCACGATGCTGTTCGATGCGCCGACGAAATCGACGTTCTCGACATACCAGTGCTTGTCGTGCCCCATCGTGAGGCCGGCGCTGTTGAAGATGCACGAAACATCTCCGCTTGTGCCACCATCGGGGGAGCGCTCATCCGAGAGGTGCACCCAGACCTCGACGTTGTCGGTGTACCAGCTTCCCGTCTGCGCCTGGCATTCGGCTTTGCTCGCCTTCTTCTCCAGAACCATGGGCAGGCTGGCGCCATCCGGCCATGACACGGGATAGCGCGCATCGGTGACAGCCGCGATCGTGCTGCGCGTCGCTTTGTAGGTCCCGGTCCCGTCCAACGTCCAAGATGTCAGCGGGAATTTGTTCGTCGCGACGACACGCCCGCCATTGGGAATGAAATTGATGTTCTTGTTGCAGGTCTGCCCGCTGAAGTGCTGGCCGAACGTATAGGTGCCCGTCTGAATGCGGATGTTGATGTCCGTATCAGACAGCAACGCCGCCTGCGTCAGCGCGTAATCGATTTCGCGATAGGGCTGGGCCTGCGAACCTGTGCCCGTGGCGTTGTTGCCCGTCGTGCTGACCCAGACATCAGCAGTCGCCGGGACTTTCCAGTCTGCCGCGACGAAGTTCGTCGTGCCGTCCGGATAGATCGTGATGGGTGGCGTCCAATCGAACCCGGCAGGCACCGACAGAGCCGACGTCGCCGCCTTCGTCCACCGCGAGAGATGCCCTGGCCCCCGGCCGCCCCAATGGACGGACATTAGATGCCTTCGCCTGGAGTGAAGTAGATCTTGCCCGTTGCACCGGCAGCGATCGCCTGGGCAAAGACGGCGCCACCCTTGGGCCCGATGCGCAACACCTCCGTCACACCCGGCCCGACTGGGATGCTCGTCGTCAGTGCGGCGACAACACCTGTCACGCCGAAGGTGACCCACACAGTTGCGGTGCCGTTGTTCATCACGCGCACGTCGAAATCGCCGGGCGATGTGCTCAGCGCGATTTCCTGGTTCGAACCAGACACGTCAATGTTGACCGTGGGACCGGTCGGCTTGAATGCTCTCATGTGGATTTCCTCAGACGACGACTGCGGAGCGAATGCGCTGTGGCGGGCCGCTGAACTGGTGGCGACGCCCGTCCTTGTTGATTTCCTCGATCTTCGCGGCGGTGCGGCTTTCCCAAAGGGATGCGGCCTGTTCATCGCGAAGGACCAGATATGCCTCGGTCAGCGTACCGGCGAGATACAGATCCGGGTGAGCCAGCAGCAGCCAGTTATCGGCGTTCGACGCGCTCAGCGGCGTGATTTTCTGCCAATAGGTCAGCTTCACATTGTAGGCGCTGTCCGGGGCTGGTCCGAGCAGCATGTTGCTGCCGACGATCGAATAGTTCTGCGGCTGTCCCGTATAGGCTGCGGCATAGTGGCCGCGCAGCACGCCTTGCGGCATGGGGCCAAGCACAACCTTCGGATCCACGTCGAGATAGGCGTTCAGCACGCCCCCGAAATCGGCCGGCAGCGCGATCGTCTCGGCCGCAACCAGTGTGGCCAGCGCCTGCCGATCAGGCGTGAACACCGTGCGGCCAAAGCGGCGTTCGGCGAACGAGATATATTGCGGGATCAGATTCGTCTGATCGTCACGGATAAGCCAGGTCGCGACCGCGTCGCAAAGCTCGGTGAAGGTCTGGGGGTCAGCCACTGGCCAGTTCCCCCTCTGCCCGATCCTCGATCTCTTCGGCCTTCAGGCGGAACTTGTCGCCACGGGTCTTCTGATGCTCGGCCCAGCGGTCCTTATGCGCACAGGCCGTCGCGTTGGTGATCACCATCTCGAAGACGTGGCCCACCTCCCATGACAGGGCGTGGTCGACGAACGGGCGAATGCCGGCTTCCTTGAGCTTGCGGAAGAAGAACACGTCCTCGCCGACCATGCCCACCTTGTTTTCGGTGGGCTCGAATTTGAACAGCGGGAGGAAATTGCCGTCCCCGTTCGCTTCCGCATGGTGCTGGAGCGCGTCGAAGATGCGCATGTCGAGCAGGAGCACCCCGAAGCCCAGATGCGCGCACGCCTCGACCTCGCCAGCGTCCGCCTTTTCCTTCGTGGTGTAGAGCACGCGGCTATAGCCATCCTCGCCCTCATAGGCCGCCGTGGGGGCCGTAGGCGTGAAGCGACGGGCATAGTTGCAGCCGACAGCCGGCAGGCCATGCGAGAGCAGCCGAACGAGCGTATCAGCCGGGAACGTGTGATCCGCGTCCAGGCACAGCATGTAATCCGCCTCCCAGCGGATTGCCTCTGCCAGCAGCCGGTGGCGGCTCTCTGTGAGCATCGAGCACGATACCATGAAGGTTTCGATCTCCAGCGGCACGGGCTCACCGGCTGCGTTCTCGATCGTCGCGCCAAGGGTGAATACCAGCATGTTCGCGAGCGATTGCGTGAACTTCGCCTTCGTGTCGCCATAGACCGGGATGCAGATAGCAATCTTCACAGGCGGCCCTTCCAAGTGCGGTAGCATGCGTTTACGGGGTCGTTCGCCCAGCGCTTCCAGGCCTGCGGATCGTGGAACCATCCTTCCGTGAAGGCGCGGTTCAACTCCGAATCCGGGATGAAAGCGGCGTGGCGGAAATCCTTGTCAGGCACTTCTTCCGCGATGATCGCGGCGGCCTGGATGATGCCGGATACGTCCTGACGCGTCTCGACGTAGGTTTTTCCGTCTTCCTCATGGTAGATCAGCTTGCGCCGAGCATCCGGGAGGATTTCGAGTAGAGCGGATTTGCTCATAGAAGCCCCAAAAAAGAGGGGCGGGCCCGAAAGACCGCCCCTGCCCCCGTTACGAGGTCGTCAGATCCGCGATGAGCGCGTGCGCATCGGGGTGACGCATCTCCAGCGTGTATTCGGAGATGATATCGCGGGTGACCGCATCGCCGACGCGACCGATCTCCTGAGGCTCGAACGAGCGAAGGAAGCTCACCGCCACCTTCGACGTATCGACCACCCAGGCATCGCGGCCACGCTGCGTGCGGTTCGGCATGATCTTCAGATCGCCGAAGTCGGACGAATAGAGCGACGCGGCGCCCAGGATCGTCTTGTTGGCAACCATCGTCTGCTGCTGGGTACGACCAGCGAAGCCGGACACGATCTGCTTGTTGAACGAACCGACCAGCACCAGTTCGGGCTCGCCGCCATCGTCGAACGCGTCTTTCACCGCGTCCTTCAGCATGGCTTCGGTCAGGGTCCGCAGACCCGCCGCCGTCTCGTCCGTCGCTGCCGCCGTCGCCGCGGTCGAATCCGCACCGGCCGCACCACGCGAGCCGTTGCCGGAAATCCACGCATTGAACGAGCGCAGCTTGCGTGCCGTGGTCGTGTCGCCGGCCACCTGCCCTTGGTTTCCCAAGAGAATGGCTTCCATGTCCTTGCGGAGCGCCAGGCTCTTCTTGGACATCTGATAGGCCATCATGTCGTCGATGCCGGCGGGGTTGGTCGCCCGCTGCGTGCCGGTCACGGTCGCGTCGCGCGAACTGATCTGGCAGTAGTTCTGCTTGCGCGCCGGGTTGGTGGACGCCGCACGAGACAGCGCGTCACCTTCGAGGCGAGCATTCGACGTGTTGGTGGTGTCGATCGCGTCGGTGGACCATTCGTGCAGCACCGCACTCGCTTTGCTGCGAGGAACGGCGGACATGAACGGCGTGTCGACGGGCGAAATGCGGTAGACCGCATCCGCGAGATCTTCGCGATTGGTCGTGACGTCATAGGTCGCGACCGCGTTGGTAACCTTTACCATGGCGTTAGCCCTTCAGAAAATGTTTGAACACCGCGGCCCCATCCTCGATGGAACCGCTCTTGCGGAGCCGGGCGAAGTCCTTCTCGCGTCTCGCGTGCTCGACGGCTGATCGTGGCGTGGTTACGCCGGGACGAACGGCAGGCTGGGCCTTGCGCGGCTCGGGTGCGGGCGTTTTGCCCACCTTCGCCTTCGCGGCCTGGAGCTTGTCGTACTGCTTGGCCTTCCAGAGAATGTGCCATTCCATGTCCGACACTGGCGTGTCGAAAACGTCCTGTGGCGCCCCCGCACTCATCGCGTACTCGATCAGGTCTTGATAGACCGCCGGCAGCTTTTGCGGGTTTGCCGCGTCCGGGACATCCTTGTGAAAGGCTGGCCGGGCGTACTCATTGATCTGCTGGGTACGGGCCATAATGGCCTGCTGTTGCGCCTGCTCATGCTGGGCGACGGCGTTCAGCCGCTGCTGCGTGAGCTGGTTCAGGGCATTGATGGTCTGACCGTACTGGGCCTTGGCTAAATGATAGCCGTCCGGGTCGTAGTCGCTTGAATTGGCGTCGAGCATCGAGATAGGCGGCTCTTGCGGCGCACCGATCAGGCTCAACACCTGATCGATCGCCTGGACATGCTGTTGCCGGCTATTCTGGGCCTCGATGAATTGCGCTTCGGCAGCGCGCCGCATGTTGGCCGATTCCTGAAACTTCTGGTTGACCGCTCGTTCGCGCTCTCCCTCACGTTCGGCAATGAATGCCTGCGTTTCGGGTGGGAGCGTTTCCCAATGTTCGGCCTGCTCTTTACCCCATGATGCGGGCATTTCGACGTTGCCGGGCTGGGCCTCTTCTTCGGCTGCCCCGTCGTCCTGCTCGCCATCGTCGCCCGCTTCGACTTCCGTCTCTATGGGCTCAATCTCGGTGGCTTCTTCGGCTTCGGGCTCATCCGCTTCGGCTTCCGCCGCAGCAAACTGCCCCCTTTCATTGCGCTTCGGTTCGATAGGCTCGGCTTGTCCGAGAGCTACTTTGAAAGCATTGGCCGCTTCAGCAATACCGTCGCTTTCCGCTGCCATAGGCTGGGCGGTGTCGGTCATCATTCACCTGTCATGTAATGCCCGATCCCCTCGGGCTGGGGTCACTTTGTGCGCCGCAGCGCCGTAAGGTCGTGGCTCGCGGTGGAGAGCATCCACGTCTTGAGCCGATCCATGATGTTCACTGCGCGCCATAGATTGTCGCGCTCATTGGCGTCGAAGGTGCGGCGCCATTCTGCGATCAGGTCCGCCTCAATCTGGGCGAGCGCATCCCTGACGTTCGGGTCATCGAGCAAGGCTTTGACGGCGACGGCGCGTATTGCCCGCTGCTCGGGGGTCACCACTCGTTGTCCCGGCCAAAGCCCATCGGATTCGGCGCACGCATGATCGGCTCACCCGATGCGTCTAGCAGACCTGTATCTGCCGCCTCGTGATCGGCAACGGTGAGCGACGGGATCAGAGGCTCGTCAAGATCGATCCAGTCAGCGCGGGGCTTGAGCGCTTTCGGGCGGGTGAAGTAGCGGCTCACTTGTCCAGATCCCCGCCGGGTCGGTTCTGGCTCAGCTTCGCGTCATGATCGTTCGCGTTGCGCTGGGCCTGCAATGCACCTTCCTGTCGCATCTTCTCGCGCGCCAATTCGATTTCGGCTGCCGTCTTCATGCGGTCATTATCAAGCTCAGCTGCCGCCTTATCGCGCTCGAACTGGAGCCTTGCGCTGGCTTCTTCGCGCATCAGCTGGATCTTCGCGGCAGATTCCTGTTGCGACAGGGTAAGCTTGGCCTGAGCCTCCTGCTGGGCAAGCTGTATCTTCTGCGCACTCTCCTGTTGGCGAGCCTGCTGGTCCTGCTGTTTGAGCTGCAGTTCAGGATCAGGCTGCGGCTCAGGGGGCGGAACGGTCTTCGGATCCACGAGGTAATCCTCGACGTTCTTGATCCCCAGCGCCGACAGCTTGCGCTTCAGGGCGTTCGAAACCTTCTCCGCGTCGACGAGATAGGCGTACGGCGTGGCCTGAAGCTCAGCCATCGTCTGAAGCAGCGAATCCGCCTGTGCGATCTGCTCCGCCTTGTTGCCGATCCCCAGCCCGGCGCTGATCTCCAGATCCATGTCGGGGCTCCAGCCCCGTGGGTCCATCGGAATGAACTTGTTGCGCAGCCGGACAAGACGTTCCTTGGGCTGATGCGCCACCAGAAGCTTGAGAACCAGCTTGAACAGGCGCTTCACGCCAGTCTCGGCGAAGATGCGCGCCACCATCTCGGCGCGCTCGTTGCGGCTGTTCTCGTCGATCGCCGCCTGTGTCGCCGTATCCGGGCTGTTCTTGCGCAGCGCTTCGGCGTTGAAGCCATTGCCCTTGCGCTGGAAGCCCGTCCGCTCCTCCGTCTCCTGCTGGATATAGTCGAGCATCGGGAAGCTGTGCTGCGCAGAGAACGGCACGACGGACCAATCCAGCGTTCCGGCCTGTCGAATGCGGATGGCCGCACCCGGTGCCGTGCTGCCCAGGTCGTCCATGGTGCTGTCGCCAACGCCGCCTTCGTTTATCACAGGACGCGGGTTGTTGGACTTGTACAGGTTATCGAGCGTTTGCCGCTTGACCGCGGTTGCCACCTTCTGGCCTTCGAGCGACTGATCCGCCGTCGAAAGCCCATAGACCTTGTGTGGCATCGGAACGGGGCAGATGAACGCGAACGGGTTGTCGTCGACCACCTCATTCAAGAGGATCACCTCATCAACGCGGACGACGCGCCGCAATTCCGAGATGCCGTCACCATCATAGTCAACGCGCACATATTCATCGAGAACCGCGATCACGTCCTGGCTGGGGTCGTTCGAATTCTCGTCGCGATTGCCCGAAGACCAGTCCTCGTCACGATATCGAGCCTGCGATCGCGATTCCTCGTTGGTCGAGCCTGCATAGGCGGGCAGGCTTTCGACAATCTCCGGGTCTACGCCCATCTCCAGAAGATCGGTGCGACGGAAATCGGTTGGCCGGTGCGCGACATAGATGCAGTCGAGCGAACGCGCATAAGGCGTGATCAGGAATTCTTCGGGCGGAACGTTCTCGATCTTCACCCGGCCATCAGGGCTCGGAACCTCGTGTGTGATGACATAGTGCCCCTCGGGCGCCATCTCTTCGGAGAGATAGCCCTCCTGCTCGCGAGCCGCCTCGATCCCAGCCGCATCGACACCGTATTGTCGCTGCTCCATGCGGCTCTGATCTTCCCACCAGACCTTGACCACGCCGATCTTGGTCAGGAGCGCATCCTTGAACCAGTGATGGAGGATCATGAAGCCGGGGTTGTCACAGTTGATCACATAGTTGACGTATTCGGTCGCCTGCTCGGCCTGCTCGATATCTTCGGGACCGCGTGGCGTGAACGAAACGACCTCGTCGGCGGAGACGAACGGCTTGAGAACCGATGCCAGGCCATTGTCGACCATGATCGCCACGGTGTTGTCGACGACGGACGAACACCCTTCGAGGGCCGGCACGTCATCCATGCGGCCATAGTAATAATCGATCGCCCGCGCCTGCTCGTTGGCGATCTCGGAATTGTAATAGCCGACAGCGCGCATCTCGTGCTGCGCCAGAAGCGATGCCAGCTCGTTGTCGTCCATCGCCTTGGGCGATGCGGCGGCAGAAGCCATCAGCCCTTCAGCTTCTCGGACATGTGCTTCAGGCCGGATTCGAGCGGCCATGTGGCGATGTCAGACCAGTCGTCGAAGCGGGATTTATAGGCGGCAATGATTTGCGCCAGATGATCATGTTCGTATCCCCCGCGCGCGTTGGGAGTGGTCTCCGTCGCGAAGGGCGAACGGCTATCTGCCATGGCCATCGATCGGCTCATATCGCCTTCGACGCGAACCGTGCGCTTTCCTCTGGTCATACAACCCACCTCGTATTTGGCTTGATCGGCTTGCTTGCCGTGACAGGCGCGGGACGGATCGCCGCGCTCTCGAATGACTTGTATCCGTGGCTGAACTCGTCATGCCGGGGGCGATCCTTGAAGACCCCAAGCTTGTCGTCCCAATCTTTCCGGTAGTTATCCAGGCAGGTGATCAGACGGGCACAACGCTCTTCGTCGATCCAGACCTGAGACAGAAACGCCCTGCTCGCCTCAATGCCGTCGCGTTCTTCAGCGATGCGGCGCAACACCTCGACGGGCCTGATCCCCGCTTCCTCCGCGCTTTCCCGCGCTGTCTTTGCCACCACACCCAGCCGCCGATGGTCCGCGTCATGCGGCATGTAGTGGCGGCTGTAGTTGTAGCCCTTTTCACCCAGCTTGCGGGCATAGAAGCCGAAGCCCTCCCCACTGTCTTCCAGATAGTCGATCGCCCGACGCTCCATGCCCACGTCCTGCCAGAACGTGATGCACATCATGTCGTTGATGCCGAGATCCCACGTTGTGTAGACCGGCGCGTCGAGGATCGGGATGCGGCAAATCCGCCCCTCACTGCGAAGCTTGGCCATCTGCCGGGACAGGTACGCGCCCTCGATACTGGCCTCGAAAGCTTCCTCAGGGGTGGACGGAAACTCGCGCTTCATGTCCTCGCCCTGCTGCTCGGACTTCTTCACGTACCAGCCGCGTTGCTGCCGGGTCAGGACGATGCCCATCCCTTCGAGCTTGGCGAAATATTCCTGATCCTGCGTCGTCTCGCCGACATCCTGAGCAAGCTGATACTCGGGACTGGTGAACCACGGGGCGAAGTGAAACTTGAAATCCAGCGGGGTCAGTTCGACACCTTGCCGCTGCTTGTCCTGTGCGGCTTTGCACATCTCGTAATAATGTCCGGCGTGCCCTTCTGCCGTGCTCTCGACCGTGATCCGCTGACCAGCCTGGACGGTGTTGAACGCCCCCGACTTGACCTCTTTCGCCTTCTCTGGCCACTTCGCGCAGAGCTTGCCGTATTCGGACACATGCAGGCGCTGGAATGTGCCAGACCGCAATGATGTGCCAACGCGGATCGATGACCCGTTGGAGAACTTCAGGCTCTTGGCGCTATCCTGCTCGGCGCTGACAACCTTGTGAAACTCAGGCGGAAGCTCATCATATGCGAACTTCACCTTGTCCGCGAAAAATGCCTCTGCGTCCTCTCGGGTGTGGGCGATAATGCCCGCCGCCGTGTTCGGGATGAACAAGCAGTCGTCCAGCATGTCGAGCTGAATGACTGTGGTGAAGCCCTTCTGCCTCGCCTTCAGGATCAGGTCGAAGCCGTGACGCTCCGATAGGAACCGCTCCTGATCCGCGTTCATGCAGAACGGGACAATGCGCCCGTCCTTGTCCTTGATCCGATAGAAACCGTCGCGCAGTCTCGCCAGCTTGTCCGGCCAGCGCTCGATGCACGCCTTTACGAAGCGCTCTTGAACCCCAGCCACGTGGCCGCCTCATCTGATAGACCGTGATTGACGGTCAGGGTTTGAGCTTCGCCATACTTCTTGGGCTGGAGCTTGCCCGCCATCCACTTGCGAGCATCAACCCGGAGACGGGAGCGCTGGAGCGCTTCACCATTCTCTTTCCAGCCGATGTTCTCACCTTCGCTGTCTTTGCGCTCCATCCAGTCGTTCGTGCCGTCGTCGGCGATGTCCAAGATCTCGTCGAACAGGGCGTCAGCCTGAGATTCCCTCGCGCGCGCGTACTGCTCTCGGAATGGCGCGTTTGCATCTGCCGCGAGCCAACGAAAGACCGTCCCCTGGCTGGGCATGTCCTCATCAATGCAAATCGACCGCAGGCTTTCACCCTCTGCCAATCGATCACAGATGCGCGTCGCGATCTCCTCGCTATATTTCGAAGCTCTTGGCATGATCCCTCTCGTTTCCGCTGCTCATTGGCTGGGCGGGCTTGAGGTTGGTGATGTTTCCCCGCCACTCATGCGCTAGCGATCCGTGGGGAGGATCGTGAATCGCTGCTGCTGGTGGCGGGGTCAGGAGGCTTTCGCGCCCTGAAGCTGAATTGCGGTAGCACTTCGCGGGAAGCGCATTCCCGCTGTGGGTGCGCGGGCAGTCGAAACCAGCATCTCGCGCTATGCCGCTTGAGCGGCGGTGTCCAAATGGACTGCCGAAGTATATGCATTATCTGCACGTAGAAGAAAAGCTGAAATCTTCACTGGCATGCGAGAGCCTGGGAACGTCACCAGCGCATATTGGCCGTCATCCATTTCGATGATCCCGGACATGCCGCCGAAGATGCCTTCAGGGATGCGAACCCGATCCCCCCCCTCGAATGGGATGCGCTTGTGCTTCGGCACGGTCTTGATTTCTTCAGACCGCAGAGGCTCAAGCGCGGCGTCCGAAACAGCCGGATATCTGCCGCAATATCGGAATACCGAGAAATCGGGGTGATCCTTCAGCGTTACGTCGGCAAGGCTCGCCAGATCGGTCAGATGCTCAGCGCGCGCGAACACGAACGTGGGCATCAGCGGCACGGGCTTTTCCGTCTGGGCTTTCGACCGTGGCGCGCGAATGGTTCGCGTCTGTGTCGGTGTCCATGCCTCGAAGCCATGATCGACCAGCGATTGCGCAAGGCTCAACGTGCTGCGGCCCGCTGTGCGGAGTATGATCCATGCCCCCCGGCTCATTTTTTACGCCCTTCCCAATGCTTGGCCGATCGATCCCTTAGTGGCAGCCGCTTTCTGCTGGGCGACGATGCGCTCCGCTTCCTCGCGGCTGATCATGCATTCGGTCATATATTCTTCGACTGTGGGGACCGTCTGGGGCCGCGTCGATGATGCACCGGGCAGGCGAACGCCGTATTCAGCAAGGATCGCTTCCGTCTCACCGGGCTTGGGCCGCCACTGCTTGGGCTCCTCGGGCTTGGCCAGTGCGGGCTGCTGCCGGCGGTTGATAATCACAATGATCCGGTCGAGTTGCTTCTTGAGCTTGGCGGCTTCGGGATCAGCAATCGCGCGAATTTCGCCGACGCTGGGCATGAAACCGCGCTCTGAGCGCTTCACCGCTTCGTCGATCGCGGTTTCCAGCACTGAATGCGGAAGGTCCGCCAGCAAGCGGCCGGTTTCCTTCAGCCAGTCCGTTGCCTTGAGCGATCCGGCATGGCTGTGCGAGTTCCATAGGGCCTCCAGCCGTTGGGCCAGCCAGCCCTGATTGACCGGGGCCATGCGCTGGCGGATCAGGGCAATCAGCTGCTCGGGCTCGATCTTGGCGTGGGCCAGCATCCGATCGGCATATTCCGCATACCAGCCGTTCGGGTGATACGGGTTATCGGCTAAAGCCGAGCTGGCGCATGGCGGCATCCATGTCGTTTGCGCGCTGGGCCGGCGCTCCCCGATGACTGCGATTTCCATATTCATCCGCGTTTCCGATCCATGTTCGCCAAGCGGCTTGCCAATCCCGTTTCAGCCCCCGGCTTCCGGAGGCGGCGGCCCAATGATCCCGAAATTTCGAGAGTTCCCGCTCCATCCGGCCCGGCTCCCAGGTGGCCACGATCTCGTACGCAGTCGTCCCGACGCAGAGCGGTTGAGGTTCCCAATTGCTTGGCAAGCGGGTGTCCTTACGCGTGTGCGCGATATCGCTCGGGGGGGTATGCGGG
>NZ_JBYSZM010000067.1:0-12176 GCF_058787155.1 Sphingobium sp. FW305-3-2-15-F-TSA7
GGCATCCCGACAATGCGGAACATCCCTGTCATACGCTATCTTCAACAGACAATTGCGAGCGAAGCGCGGCAATCCAGCGATGCACGAGCCGCTGGATTGCTTCGTCGCTATGCTCCTCGCAATGACGACGGTACGTCGGACAGCTCGCGCAGGGCTGCCCATTTTCGCCAGCAAATCCGCGATGTTCCGGGGCTTTCATCGCCCCCGCCCAGCCATTTCGGAGCGATAGAAGCGAGCGGAACGCGAGCTGTATTTCAGTCTTGTTCAAATTAGCAGCTCACTACCAACCAAAACAAAGCTGGGGCCAGCCGTAAATCTGGCTAACCCGGGGGCGAGGGGAGAGAGTGATGAGGCCGGTACGCAAATATCTTCTGCAATCCGTGGCATTGGGGGTCGTGACGGCCCTGGCCACACCCGCGGCGGCGCAGGTGGAGGAGATTGTGGTGACCGCGCAGAAGCGCGAGGAATCCATTCGCGACGTTCCGATTTCGATGGTCGCCGTCCAGGGCGAGGAACTGCGCGACCGGCAGATTGCGGGGCTGGAGGATCTGGCGAAAACGCTGCCCGCGATCTTCGTGTCGAAGGATACGGTTTCGAACAACATCTATGTGCGCGGCGTCGGGTCCGGATCGAATGCCGGCTTCGAACAGGCGGTCGCGACCTTCGTCGACGGCGTCTATCACGGGCGGTCGCGCTATTCGCAATCGACCGCGGTCGATATCGCGCGGATCGAGGTGCTGCGCGGGCCGCAGACCATCTATTTCGGCAACAATGCCATCGGCGGTGCCTTCAGCGTCACCACGACCAAGCCCGATCTCGACGAATGGGAAGGCTATGGCCTGGCGTCCTATGAATTCGTCGGCAACGAACCGGTGGTGGAGGCGGCGGCCGGTGGGCCGATCGTGCCGGGCAAGCTCGCGATCCGCATCGCGGGGCGCTATTCGGATCTCAACGGTTTCATCAGGAATGAGGGAACCCGCCAGCGCAATCCCAAGGTGGAGGACAAGTTCATCCGCTTCTCCGCGCTCTGGCAGTTGGCGCCCGACTGGTCGGCCACGGTCAAGGCGGAATATGGCAAGCAGGATTCGATCGCGCCCTTCGCGGCGCAGCTCACCAATTGCCCGCCGGGCCCGGCATTCAATCCGGCGGCCACTTTCTCCTGTGCCTATGCGCTGGCGACCAAGCAGGAGGCCGATTTCGATTTCACCCGCGCGTCCGGCCCTGGCGAGCGCGGCGAGATCGAGGCTTCGGAATATCTGCTGAAGATCGAACGCGACAATAGTGACGGCGTCGGCATCGTCGCGCTCGGCTCCTTTTCGAAGCATGATTTCATGGTGGCGGCCGACACCGACGGCGTTCCCGCCAATTTCTTCAGCTATAATTCCCCTGAGGATCTGAAGCAGACCACGCTCGAGCTGCGCCTGACATCGCCCAAGGATTCCAAGCTGCAATATATCGTCGGCGGATATTTCCTGGATTCCGAATCCAACGTCCAGACGGTGCTGAACTTCCCCTTCGCGACGGTGCTGCTGACCGGGCCGCTGGCGCCGCTGCTGCCCTATGCGCCGCTGGCGGGTTCGATCCATTTGAATCAGAAGGAAACCGCCTATTCGGCATTCGGTGCGGTGACCTATCCGCTGACCGACAAATTATCGGCCACGCTGGGGCTGCGCTACACGCATTCGGACAAGGACGGCATCCAGTCGGCGACCAATGCGACCGGCAACGATCCGCTCGGGCTTTCGACCACGCGTCTTCCCGCCGCCTTGCAGCCGGTGGCGCGCTTCCTGACCGGCTTCGTCGATCATACGACGGCGGCGACGGTGAAGGGCAGCGCGTTCCTGCCGTCCGCGACCTTGCAGTACAAGCTCGATCGCGACATCTCCTTCTACGCGAAGTTCAGCGAGGGCTTCAAAGCCGGCGGGTTCGATGCCGTCGAGCTTACCGGCATCGCCGATCGCCTGCACTTCAATCCCGAAACCGTCCGCGCCTATGAAGTGGGCATGAAGACGCTGCTGCTCGATCGCACGCTGTCGTTCAACCTGTCGCTGTTCAGGAGCGACTATAAGGATCTGCAGCAAAGCGTGACGCAGATCACGCCGACTTCGGCGTTCATCCGGGTGACCAATGTCGGCGGTCTGCGGACCCAGGGTGCCGAAGCGGAGCTGCGCTGGCAGCCCAATCAATATTTCGATTTCGGCGTGGACCTCGCTTATCTGGATGCGTCGTACAAGGACTATACCAATGCCGGGTGCACCGCCGAGCAGGCCGCCAAGGCCACCCAGGCCGGCATCACCTCCTGCGTTCAGGATCTGAGCGGCCGGGCGCCGCCCTTCGCGCCGAGCTGGTCGGGCAATGTCCGCGCCGGCTACAATCAGCCGATCGGCAATACGCTGCGCTTCAGGGCCGACGCGGTCCTCGCTTTCTCCGGTTCCTACGATGTCAGCGCGGACAAGGATCCGAGCGTGCGGCAGCGCGGCTGGCAGCAGTTGGACGTGCGCCTGGGCGTCGGGCACATCGACGAGAAATGGGAACTGGCCTTTGTCGGCAAGAACCTGACCAATGAAAAGATCATGGGCTCGGCCACCGATGTCGTCGCTTCGTCCGGATCCTTCACGCGGTCGATCCAGCGTGGGCGTCAGCTCGCGGTCCAGGCGCGCTTCAAGTTCTGAACGGGTGCGTCAGGGATGATACGCAGATGAGAGTGGGTCGAAAGGCCCACTCCCTTTGCGATGATGCGCCGGAAACCGTCAAGGATACAGGCCATGCATGCTGACGATCCCGATTGGAATTCCAGGGTAGGCGCGCCGCTCGCATCCGGCGATCCCGATGCATTTCCGTGGGACGATAGCGCCGATGTCGTCGTCGTCGGGCTGGGCGGCGCGGGCATCTGCGCCGCGCTCGAAGCGCTTCATCAGGGCGCCAGCGTCATCGCGATCGACCGGTTCGAGGGTGGGGGCGCCACGCGGATGTCGGGGGGCGTCTATTATGGCGGCGGCGGCACGCGTTATCAGAAAGAGGCCGGCGTCGACGACAGCGTCGAGGAGATGTACAAATATCTGAAGCTCGAAGTGGCCGATGCCGTCACCGACGAAACGCTTCGCCATTTCTGTGAGACCAGCAACGACAATATCGAATGGCTGTCACGCCATGGCGTACAGTTCGGCAGCACGGTTTCGCCGGTGAAGACATCCTATCCCGGTGCCGGATATTATCTCTATTATTCGGGGAACGAGGCGCAGGCCGATTATGTCGATCATGCCAGGCCCGCGCAGCGCGGCCACCGCACCTGGGGCGACGGGCTGACCGGGCATCGCTTGTTCGATCCGCTGCTCCAATCGGCGCTCAAGCTGGGTCTGAAGCTTTATAGCTATAGCGAGGCCAGGCGCTTCCTGCTGTCCGACGACGGCGAGATTGCGGGCGTCGAGATCCAGCATGTCGACGATCGCTCCAAGGCCGCGTCCGCGCTGAAGAAGATCGGCAAGGATTTCGCCAAGGCGTCGACCCTGTTGTTTCCCGAGATCGCGGCAAAGCTCGTCCGCAACGCCAATGCGATCTCGGACAGCGACGGCAGGACCCGGTCGATCCGGATCGGCAAGGCGGTGATACTGTCGGCGGGCGGCTATATCCACAACCGGAAGATGGTGCAGCACTATGCCCCGAAATATCTGGGCGCGATTCCGTTGGGCAGCATCGGCTGCGACGGATCGGGAATCCGGCTGGGCCAGTCGGTCGGGGCGCATGCCGACGGGCTGGAGAAGGTTTCGGCCTGGCGGCAATTCAATCCGCCCGCGGCGCTGGCGAGCGGGATCGTCGTCAATGGCGCCGGCGAGCGCTTCGTTGCCGAGGATTGTTATGGCGGCAAGATCGGCCATCATATCGCCGAGGATCACGGCGGCGTCGCCTATATCATCCTCGACGCGGCATTGAGGCGCCAGGCGCTCAAACAGGCGATGCCGGGCCGGCGGAAACTCTTCCGTCTCCAGGGTGCGCCCGCCTTGATGGGGCTGTTCCTCAGCTCGACAAAGGCCGGCTCGATCGAGGCGCTTGCCGAAAAATGCGGCATGGATCCGGGCAAGCTCCGCCATGCCGTCGATCATTACAACCGCGCTTCGGCCGGGCTGGAGGAAACCAGATTCCGCAAGCATCCCGACTTTGTCGGCCGGATCCTTCAGCCGCCATTCTATGCGGTCGATATCTCGATCCATAACAAGCGATATCTCTGCCCCTCGATCTCGCTGGGCGGCATCGTCGTCGACGAACGGACCGGCCAGGCGCTGGACGCGAACGGCCGTCCGATCCCCAAACTCTATGCGGCGGGCAAGAATGCGAAGGGCGTTTCCTCCCACCGCTATGTCAGCGGCATCTCGCTCGCCGACTGCGTCTATTCCGGCCGCATCGCCGGCCGCTCCGCCGCGCTTGGGGCAAGGCGAGATCGTGTCGCCGAGACATGATTGAAGTTGAGCGTAATCAAGCCTCTCCTCCCTGCGCGCGGCGCGGGGAGGGGGACCGCGACGCGAAGCGGCGTGGTGGAGGGGAAATGCGGTGCATCATTCGCACTGCGCTAATCGGAAGCGTCCAGCGTGTGCCACTCGAATGCCCTTCGCGGTGACGGTATCGTATTTCCCCTCCACCACCAGCCTGCGGCTGGCGGTCCCCCTCCCCATCGACGATGGGGAGGAGAAATCCCTCGTTTCGTAGACCTTGCCTTGGGCAAAATTCCCGCAGACTGGCGTGGCTCTCAACCGTCCGTCAGCGTCGCCGGGCGTTTCTCGATGAAGGCGGCGATCGCTTCGTCATGATCGGCGGTGTGATGCGCGATCGCCTGATAGGCGGCCGACAATTCGAGCAGCGGCGCGAGTTTCATGTCCTGTCCCTCGCGCAGCAGCCTTTTGGCCAGGCGCGTCGCATGGCCCGGATTGGCGGCGATGCTCGCGGCGATGGCGCGGGCGCGTTCTATCAGCTGTTCCGCGGGAACCGCCTCGGTGATCAGGCCGTATTCGAGCGCCTTCGCCGCATCGATCGCATCGCCGGTCAGCGTCATCTGGGTCGCGCGCGGCATGCCGATCACGCGCGGCAGCAGCCATGCCCCGCCGTCGCCGGGAACCAGGCCGAGCTTCACGAAGCTTTCGGCGAAGATCGCGCTGTCCGCCGCGATGCGGATATCGCACATACAGGCAAGGTCGAGCCCGGCGCCGATCGCGGGCCCGTTGATCGCCGCAATGACGGGCACCTCCAGCTCGTAGAGCGCCGTCGGGATCATCTGGATCGCGGTGCGATAGCTGTTGCGGATCGTATAGGCCGATCCCGCGAACATGCCGCCGCGCTCCTTCATATGCTTGATATTGCCGCCCGCGCAGAACGCCTTGCCCTTGCCGGTCAGGATGACCGCGCGGATCGTCGTGTCGCGCGTCACCGCGGCGCAAAAGGCGGCGATCTCCTCGCTATGCTCAGTCTCGGAAATCGCGTTGCGTTCCTCGGGGCGGTTGAGCGTTGCGGTGACGACGGGCCCGTCGCGTTCGACGAGAAGAAAGGGTTCCATATGCGGATCGGCTCCAGGTCGCGGGAATGCCGGATGGCTTCCGGCCATTCGGTAAACTAGATGCCGTCGCTCTTTCCAGCCAATATTGATTGTCAAGATTTCGATAGGTGGTGACTATCAATGGACCTTCGTCAGTTGCGCTATTTCGTCACGCTCGCCGATACGCTGAACTTCCACCGCGCGGCCGAACGCCTCAACATATCGCAGCCGCCGCTGACGGTTGCCATCCGCAAGCTTGAGGAGGAACTGGGCGCGCGGCTGTTCGATCGCGAAAGCCGCGGCGTGCGGCTGACCGATGCCGGCCGCGCCGCCCTGCCGGTCGCGCGCGCGACGCTCGAACAGGCAGCGCTCGTCCGCGATGCGGTGCGGCAGGGGCGGCAGGGGGAACGCGGCGCGATATCGGTCGGCTTTGTCGGTTCGGCGATCAGTGCGGCGCTGCCGCGCATCATTCCCGCCTTCCGGGCGCGTTACCCCGATGTCGATCTGCGGCTGGAGGAGATGACGAGCGTGTCGATCGGCGAGGCGCTGGCCGCGCGGCAGCTCGACGTGGGGCTGGTGCGCCTGCCGCTGATCCAGCCCGGCGGCCTCGACATAGCGGTGATCGAACGCGATCGGCTGGTCGTCGCATTGCTCGATACGCATCCGCTGGCGCGGCGCCGGGTGCTGGAGTTTGCCGATCTGGCGGGGGAGCCGCTGGTCCTTCACGGTCCGGTCAGCGTGCTGCGCTCGGTCGTGCTGCTGGCCTGCCAGCGCGCGGGTTTCGTGCCGCGCATCGCGCAGGATGCGACGCAGGTCCAGACCATCCTCAGCCTCGTCCAGTCGGGGCTGGGCAGCGCGCTGGTTCCCTCCGCCATGGCGCGCATCGCGCCCGAAGGCGTGCGCCTGCTGCCGCTCGCGGAGCCGCTGGAGATCGAGATGGGCATTGCCGCCTGGCGGCATGCGGGGGCATTGGTCCGCAACTTTGTCGCCGTCGCCTGCGCGGCAAGCGATACAGGATCGGTATCGGATCGGCTGAAATGAATATTTGATCGCGGGCGGTGCGATGCCGCATTGCGGTGCCGTCGCGCCGGTCGCGTGACGGCTCGGGATTGGGGTGGGGAGGCGGTTCGCTGTTCGAGACATTGACCCTTGCGGCGCTGCCGGTGGAGGACGAGGCGATCCGCCCCGCCATCCGCGCGCTGGTCGACGATGCGATCGCGGCCATCCCCGCCGATATCCGCGCCCGCTCCTGGCAGGGCTTCGACGCGGCGTTCAGCCGCCGCCTCGGCGCGGCGGGTTTCCTGGGGCTGACTTTGCCCAGACGTTATGGCGGCGGCGAGCGCGGCGCGTTCGCGCGCTTCGTCGTCGTCGAGGAATTGCTGTCGGCGGGCGCGCCGGTCGCTGCCCATTGGATCACCGACCGGCAAAGCGCGCCGCTGATCCTCAATTTCGGCACGGAAGCGCAGCGCGAGGCGTATCTGCCGCGCATCTGCCGCGGCGAGATCTTCCTGTGCGTCGGCATGAGCGAGCCGGGCTCGGGCTCCGATCTCGCCAGCGTCCGCACCCGCGCTGAGCGCACGGAAACCGGCTGGCGGATCAACGGCCAGAAGATCTGGACCACCAACGCGCTCCACAGTGCCTATATGATCGCGCTGCTCCGCACCTCCGGTACCGCGGCGGACCGGCATGCCGGCCTGTCGCAGATGATCATCGACCTGAAAGCCCCGGGCGTCACCGTCCGCCCGATCACCGACCTGACCGGTGACGCGCATTTCTGCGAAGTCTTCTTCGAGGACGTCGACGTGTTGGATGACGCCCTGATCGGCCGCGAAGGCGATGGCTGGAAACAGGTGACCGCCGAACTGGCCTTCGAGCGCAGCGGCCCCGAGCGCGTCTATTCGAGCATCGTCCTGCTCGACGCCTGGGTGCGGCATCTCCAGGCGGTCGGGCGGCACGATGCGGCGACGGCGGCACTGGTCGGCGACTTCACCGCACGGCTGGGAACGCTGCGCGCCATGTCGATCGCCTGCACCGCCCGGCTCGCGGCGGGCGAAAGCCCGGCCGTCGAAGCCGCGCTGGTCAAGGATCTGGGCACCAGTTTCGAACAGCAACTGCCCGTCGCAATCGGCGACGACCTGGCCGGGCATCCGGAGGAACCGGTCGACGCCGAACTGTATCGCACCTTGATGTACGTCACCCATATCGCGCCGAGCTTCTCGCTGCGCGGTGGGACCCGCGAGATCCTGCGGGGCATCATCGCGCGCGGCATGGGATTGAGGTGAGGCGATGAGCGAATTTCTCGAACCCTTCGAACATATGCTCAAGACCGTCGCCGCGCCGGCGCAGGTGCGCGCGATCGAACATGGCGGCGACATCGGCGTGATGTGGGACGCCTTCGCCGGATCGGGCTTTCTCGACGCGCTCGTCGCGGAGGCGCAGGGCGGGGCGGGGCTGACGCTGGCGGAGGTCCATCCGCTGTGGCAGGCGCTCGGCCGCCATGCGGTGCCGCTGCCCGTCGGCGAGACGATGATCGCCCGGCATCTGTTGGCGGCGGCAGGTGCGGATATTCCGCAAGGCCCCATAGCGATCGCCGAGGCGGGATCCGAAGCGGTCATACCCTTCGGTCTCGTCGCGAAACAAGTGCTGGTCGATGCGGAGGGCGAACTTCACCTCGTCGAGGCGGCGTCGATGGCGCCCGCGCCGACCGGCGTGACCGGCAGCATCGCCGCGCGCATGCGGTGGAATGGACTGTCCGGCGACGGCATCGGCGCGGCGCCGGCCGGTGGCTTGCGTGCCCTTGGCGCGATCCTGCGCGCTACGTTGATCGCAGGTGCGGCAGACCGGCTGACCGCGATGACCGCCGCCTACGCCAATGAGCGTATGCAGTTCGGCAAGCCGATCGGGCGGCAACAGGCGCTTCAGCAGAATTTGGCGGTGATGGCGGAGGATGCGGTTGCGGCGCGCATCGCGTCGCAGCTCGGCTGTGCAGGGACGCTGCCGCCCTCGCTGGTCGCCGCCGCCACCGCCAAGTCGGTCGCGAGCGCCGCCGCCGCGCGCATCGCGGCGACCGCCCATGCCGTGTTCGGCGCGATCGGCATCAGCGAGGAGCATGACCTGCAGCTCTTCACGCGCCGTCTGCACGAATGGCGGCTCGCCGACGGTGGGGAGACCTATTGGAATCGGCGATTGGGCGCGGTGCGCCTGGGCGCCGCGATCGGCTCGGTCGATTTCGTCCGGACGCAGCTGCCCGCCTAGAGCACGCGATCCGCTGGAAGCGGGTCGCATGCTCTAGGCTTTGTTTTGCCGCGATTTTCGAGTCGTTCGATGATTCCATCGAACTACAAATCGCTCTGGTCCTCGTCGCCGGATTGCGGCGGATCCCCGGTGATCTTCACCATGCGCGCATTATATTTGAATGTCCTGACCGCGATGGCGGTCTCGACGTGGCGGACGCCGGGCAAGGCCAGGATGCGGTCGGACGCGATATGGGCCAGCGTCTCCAGCTCGTCGAACGTGCACAGCGCCAGGATATTGAACTGGCCCGCCATCGCCATCACGCCGTCGATCTCGGGGATCCTTGCGATCTCCTGCGAGACGGCACGGACCGATCCGACATCGGCCTGGATATTGATGAAGGCGAAGCGCGATTTGCGCGCCATCGCCAGCCCGGTGATCGCGGTGAAGGCGATCAGCCGTTCGCTCTGCAAGCGTTTGATGCGGCCGCGCACCGTGCCCTCGGTCACACCCAATTGGCCCGCGATCGTACGGTTCGAGACACGGGCGTCCTGCGACAGCAATTTGATCAGTTTCAGGTCGAGTTCGTCGAGCTGGATTACAGCCATCGTCAATTCTCCGGCCCGATCGGCACGACGTCGAACTGATATTTGACGATGTCGACGATGACGGACGGATTGACCGAACGGATGCCGTCGATCCCGGCAATCTTCTCGAGCAGGAATATCTCCAGATCGCCGATCTCGCGCAGCGCGACCAGCATGTCGATATCGTAGCGGCCGGTGACCTGGTGTGCCGCGAACACTTCGGGAAGGGCCGCCAGTTCCTGCGCCACGCTGGATGCCGCGCGCCCATCGACCTGGATTTCCACGCGCAGCAGCAAATCGTAGCCGTGCGCCGCAAAGTCGGACACGGCGATGACGCGCAGCTGGTCGGCTTCCTCCATGCGGCGGATGCGTGCCGATACGGTCGTGGCGGTCAGCCCCAGAGCCTCCGCGATCTGCTGGTTGGTCGTGCGGCCATTTTCGCGCAGCCGTTCGACGATGGCGTGATCGGTCGCGTCGAAACTGATGTCCAATTCTCGATTCCTCGTTCGCGCTCGGCGGCGCCCCCTCCTAGCGATGCCTTATCCGCTGGGCCACTCCTCAGCGAGAAAGGCAAGCGCATGGCGATCGAACGCGCTTGCGCGCTCGAGCTGCACCCAATGGCCGGTCCGTGCGAACGTCATGACCCGGACATCGGGGCAGCGTTCGAGGAACAGCCGGGCATGGGCTTCCGGACAGAATTCGTCGTCGAGACCCCATAGGACGAGGACCGGCTTGTCGATTTCACCGAGGCGCGGGCTGAGGTCGGGCGTCCGCATCCGCACGAGCACATCCTTGGGCTGGGCGCGTGCGACGGCGAAGCGCTCGGCGACCAGCGCATCGGAAAGCCTCGGTACGAAATCGGGGTGGACGAGGTTGGATATCAGGCGCTTCTGCTCGGCCATGTCGAAGTCGGGCCCGCCGAAACTGGACATCATCCTGGCGATCCCGGGCATCGCGACATAGGTTTCGCGTTCGGCCAGGCAACCCGGCGCCATCAGGATCAACCGGTCGACGAATTGGGGATCGTCCAGCGTCATCTGCAGCGCGACGCCGCCGCCGAGCGAATTGCCGACCAGCGTCGCACGATCCAGCCCGTGGGCGTTCAGCGCTTCGCGGAGCGTATCGGCGAACAGCGCGAGCGTATAATCGATGCCCGCCGGTTTCGACGAGGCGCCATAACCGATCATGTCGGGCAGGATGACGCGATAGTCGGCCGCAACGAACGCATCGGCATTCTGCCGGAAATTCGACAGGCCGGAGGCGCCGGGGCCGCTGCCATGGATGAATATGATGGCGGGCCCGGCCCCCATTTCCTTGACGTGGATGTCATGGCCGCCGGCGACCCGGTAGGTCGCTTCCCTCATCTCTGTCATCGTCCTCATCCTTGCCGGTTCATAGATAGGTGAAAGCCGGCGGGCCCCCGGCCATCGTGGCGAGGACGTCGGCGGTGCGGATTCCCGGATCGTTGGCGACATGCGCGCGCGCGGCCTTGAGGTCGAGCCATGGCTGGAGGATCGGGCTGGACATATAGACGGCGCGGCTGCCGAGCAGCTTGACGATATCGTCGACCAGCTCGGCCAGGCGCCGCACGACGGTCGAGGATTGATAGGCGAAGAGCGCGCGGCGCTCCATCGGGATCGCCTCGCCGCGTTCGGCATGCTCCATCATCTCGGCCAGGCTCGCCCGGTGCGTCGCTTCCATCTCGTTCAGTTCCGCGACCGCGCGGGCCAGTGCGGCATGGAGCAACGGATCGCCTTTGGACGCCTTGCCCGTATTGGTGGATATGCGGCTGTTCATGATCTCGATGCCGGCCCCGATCGCCGCGCGCGCGCTTCCCAGCGCCGCCGTCGAGACCGCGCGCACGAATATCTGTGCCCAGGGCAGGCGATAGAGCGGACCGTCATTTTCCGTCTGCCCGGGATTGGTGCAGGCAAAGCCGTCGCTCGATCTGTGCGTGCGATATTCGGGAACGAACACGCGGTCGACGAGGATGTCGAAACTGCCGGTGCCCTGCAGGCCGAACACATCCCATGTGCCCTTGACCACCTGATAATCCGAACCGGGCAGCAGGAAGGTACGCAGGTCCGGTGGACCATCCTCCGGGAAATGGATCGCGCCGAGCAGCACCCAGCCGCAATGCGAGGAGCCCGAGGAAAATCCCCAGCGGCCCGACAGATAGAAGCCGCCATCGGTCTTCTCGACCTTTCCCACCGGCTGATAGGTGGAGGAAACCAGCATATCGGGATTGTCGCCCCACACCTCCCGCTGGGCCCGGTCGGCGAACAGCGCCAGCTGATAGGGATGGCATCCCAGCACGCCATAGATCCAGCCGGTGGACATGCAGCCTTCCGCAAGCAGCTTCTGGATCTCGTAGAACACGCTCGGTTGCATCTCATAGCCGCCATATCGCCGGGGCTGGAGGACGCGGAAGAAACCGGCCGCCGTCATTTCCGCCACCGTCTCGGCCGATACGTCGCCATCGAGCGTCGTCCGGCGCGCGCGTTGCTTGAGCATCGGCACCATCGCTCGGGCGCGTTCGATCAACGCTTCGCCGGTCGGGATCTCGCTGAAAACCGATTCGATCGATGCTGCACTGGCCATTTCGCTTGCCTCTCCCGCGACCGCTCCATTGTTCGGTCGATCTGAAAATTCGTAGAATATGATCTAATATAATACGCAAATCTAAAATTGAAAAGTGATATACTTCATTTATATGAATCTCGCTGACGGATTTTTCTGCATGGAGTGGGCGCATGGCTATCAAGGCTTTGGGATATGTTGTGATCGAAACGGCAAGGTCGGCCGAATGGGACGGCTATCTGACCGCGGTGGTG
>NZ_JBYSZM010000068.1:0-10491 GCF_058787155.1 Sphingobium sp. FW305-3-2-15-F-TSA7
TGACTGCGCCGATGGTACTATCGCTTAAGCGCTGGAAGAGTAGGTCGCCGCCAGGCTTTGCAGCAGGCGCATCCGGGTCGTTCTACAACAAGAACCCATTCATAATCTAATACGGTCTCAATACCGCCTTTGGCGGGAGAGGCAGAAAAAGGGGCTTCCTTCGGGAAGCCCCTTTTTTCGTTTTCTCCGAAGGCGATGCTTTCAGCTTGTGCCGTTTGAAGCGGCTGCGAGCGCGGCTTCGGCCTTGAGCTTGGAGAGCTGTGCGTTCAGCAAGGCGATACTCGCATCGAGATGCGCGGTTTCATCCTTGAGTGCTTGGTCGGCATCGACCGACGGTGGGGCGAGTAGCTTCAAATACTCCTTCTGCTTCGTCGAGACGTCGATTCTGTATTGAAGTTCGGCGAGCGCCTCCTTGCGGCGATTTTCCTGACCGGTCTGCAACTGTGCCGCGGCATCGCCTATCATGTCAGCGATCGCCGGGCCTGCAGCTTTTGTGCGCTTATATTCGAACTTTTCCAGGCTTCCGTCCTCGCGTGCCTGAAGGCTGAATTCACTTGATGTGAAAGGCCGGCTTTCGAACGCATAAAAGCGTAGTTGACCAAGCTGGGGAACCGATTTGGTTGGCAGGAACAGAAGGCTGTTTTCCGGCGAGCACCGGCCCTCCGCCTTACGGCAGATGAGCAATTGACCGGTTACGGGCTGGCGATGAAATATGCCACGATCTGCGGTCGCGTCGCGAGCCAGGACTGTCTGTCGAGTCCTCGTGTCGTCGCTTCGGTCGACCGGTACGGGAAGAGAGGCGCAGTCCGCAGGGATATCGGATATGTCGTCCTCGCGCTGCAGATAGCTGCACGTCTCCAATGCGCGCGTGACACACGTCGCCACTGCGAGATCGCCTGAGCATAGATCATTGTCATCGTCACCCTGCAGCGCCGCGAGTAGCTCCGCATTCTGCGCGCGAAAGTCTTTCGCAATCGCCTGGCCACCGCTGCCCTGCGCTTCAAGCGTTGCCAGCCATTGGTCAATCGCGGCACGAGAGATGAGAGGACGGGTCCCGGATTCCAGCAATGCCGCCAGCTTCTCGCGGACACCATTGGACGGCGGCTGCAGGCCGCTTTGGATGCTATCGAAACGCAAGGGCCATTTTCGCGTTTCCTCGCTCGACAATGCCTTGTCGAGTTCGTCCTTCTCCTCGATATATTTCGCCAGAGCCAGGATTCTTCGGTTCTGCTCCTTGAGCGCGGCGTCATAATTCGCAAGCGTTTGCGCATCGGCTGCCTTGGCATTTGCAATCAGGGCAAGCCGCGTGACGTCCAGCGTCGCTGTCTCCAGATCTTTGGTGGCTTGCACGATGTCCGGGACCAGCGCGGCCGCGCGTTCCACCATGGCTGCGGCCTTCTCCTTGCAGAGAGTCAGAGGTTGAGGCTTGGCAAGCGCGCCCCAAGGGCCCGATGTCGATCTGGCGTCGGCGGCGGCGAGCGCCGGTATCGCGGCTGAGAGCCCTGGTGCGCCTGTCGCCAATGTGGCCACGGTCAGCCCGGCCTGGACGCCTTCCTTTATGATGTCCGCGGACTTGTCGTCGGCGCTGGCGCCAATCGATTTGAGCGTGCCCGACGGCCAAGTCTCCAGACCATATGTCGTCGTTTTCATGAATGAACTCAATGCAGCCTGATCGACATTGTAGCTTTCACCGGGAACATATTGCGGCTCGGCAGACGCTTTCAGAGAGAGGCCAAGCCCATTGTCGAACGCAACGAGCTGTTCTTTGCCGAGCTTGAGGACGACCGGTTTCGGGCAGCGACTGAGCTTTGCCTGTAACGTCAGATCGTATCGTACCATCGGCAGGCTGTAACCCGAGGATGGGATGGCGTGTGACTGAGCGGTGGTCGTGAGATGCGGTGTTGTCGACAAATAGGTCGTACAGCCGCTCGTGATCAATCCGGCGATCAGTAGCGGGATGCGATGAAGCCAGGTGATTGAGATCATTGTCGTCTCCTCGAGGCCCTTTGCGTCACATCAGTTGGTATTGGCGGTGATCCAGGCGAGATAGGGAACTACGCGGGCATAAACGCCGAATTTGAGAGGCAGCCCGCATCCCTCGCCCCAACTGACGATGCCGGCGAGTCGAGCCGCACGGCCCGCACCGATGACGAGGGGGCCGCCGCTATCTCCCTGGCAGGAGTCCGTGCCGCCTCGCGCCTGCCCGGCGCAGAACATCATGGGCGTGATGGCACCATCGTAGCTGAGCGGCGCATTGCACTGTGATCGGGGGACATATCCGACGTCGACCTCTCTCAGGTCACGCACGGACTCGCCTTCCATTTCCGTCGCTCCCCATCCGGTGACCGTCAGGAGCGGCTTTGCCGTCTCCAGGGTCGATTCTTCGGCCGCGCCCAGGAGCGGGATGGCCGCAAGGCGCGCGCCCAGAGAAAGAGGCGTTTTCAGCTCGAGGAGCGCGATGTCGTTATTGTGGGTGCCATGATCATAGTCCGGGTGGAGTTGGATAGACGCAACATTGACCCGTCGTACCGTACCGGTGAGAAGGTTGGTGCCTGCCATAACGAGAACATCGTCTTTGCCGAGACCGACCAGGCAATGGGCTGCGGTTATGATCCACTTGTTCCTGTAAACGCTGCCGCCGCAGAAATGTCCGGCGGCCGGATCCGCGATCCAGGAGACCTGGAGCGACACCTGCCAAGGATAGGCGCCCTCCTTGGCGAGTCTGCCGTCGGTAATTTTCGGGGTCAGACCTTGCCGATAGGCCGATACCGCCTGATCATAGGGTATCGAGCGTATTTTTCCGTCGACGGCTTCCGCAGTCGGTTGACCGAATGCCGGTGCTGCGAAGCCGAGTGCCAGGGACGAAAGCGTGATCCATTTCCATTTCATGGTGAAACCCCCTTTCTAAAAGCCAAAAAACTTCAATCGTACTCGATCTTCGACGTCGTCGTTCAATCCTTCGACGGTGGAGATTCTCCCCGGTCGAACGCCGTTCATGATGAGCAGATGCTTGGCGTGAAGTGCGCGCAGCCGCAGCAACGCGCGGTCCGCTTCCCGGGTGCGCCTGGGCGTCGAGATCGAAACCCAGCCGATCTGGCTCGCGGCAATCTTGTTCTGGAGCAGATCCCGCAGCGCGGTTGCATCGACAATTGTGCGAGGGCCGGATTCCAGGCCCGGCATGGCAAGTTCGAGAAGAGGTTGACCGATCGGAAGCGGACCTGTCGCGAATACTGCGTCCTCAGGAATAGCCACTCGATCGTGCGTTCCGGCGTCGGCAGAGAGCACGCCGCCATCGAAGGCGATATTCGACAGTCTTGTCCCCGCCGGAATCGCGATCGTCCGATCGCCTTGAGTGGCGATCGTGTCTTTCAGCGTCAGCAATTGCTTCTGGAGGGCAATCAGTTCGGCGGCCTGGGTCACGCCTATCAGTGTGTCCGGGTTCCCGGCATAGTCGCTCAGATCCAATGTGCGGGACATGCCGAGATTGGGGCCAAGGCTCGAAAGAGATGCCTGTTTGCCAAACTTCCACAGAGTCTCGGCCTGAAGCGGGGAAAAGCGCGTATAGGTCGTGCGTGCGCCGAGCGGGTTGTCCTTCAGCCAGCGGCGAGCCGCGTACGCATAAGGGCCGACGCGATTATACGCCAGATAGTCCGATACAGACGCGACCGTACCTTCGCGCAGAACGGCTTCCCAGGCTTCGCGCGCCAGGGCCCGTATGGTGGCGCTTGGCTTCAGAAAAATATCTGTCGAAACCGATTGCGAGAACCAGGGCTGCTGCTGATTGTTGGTGCTGAGCAGCACATGTCTGTTGATACGCTTTTGGACGGTTGAGAATTCCATTCCCTCTTGGGGGAGATTCTGGGCAAGAGCTGCGGTGAAGCGGCTGAGTTGGCCTGCGTCCAAGCCATAGGCGGCGGTGCCTGGCGCTGCAGCGAAGCCGACCAGCACATCGGATGTGAGTCCCGCCGGAGGTCGGAGACCCTTGGCGATGCCCGGATCGTCGTCGTTGACGATGCCTGCATAGGTACGGCAGGCATCGAGAAGCATGATGAGGACGCCCGGCTTTCGTGATGCGACATAGGCCCGGACTGCGCTTTCCGGTAAATAAGTGGCATCGACCTGGGCTGCGGAAACGGACGCCGGAACGCCGACGGGGACCAAATAATTGGTCTGGCCATAAGCGAAGCCGTGGCCCGAGAAATAGACGATTGCAAGATCGCCTTCCTCGATTCGCGCCGAAAACGGAACGAGTCTTAGATCCACGAATTCACTGAAACTCGAGACATTCTCGTAATAGTCGACCTGAAAGCCAAGGTCGATCAGCGTGTCACGTATCTTGATCGAATCGGCGATCGATCCAGGCAAAGGCGAGAAATTATCGTAGGCGGAATTTCCGATTATGAGGGCGCGCCGATTGGGCTCTCTTGCAATCAAGTATTTCGGGTCGGTTTCGACCTGCGCAAGACTCGCATTGCCTATTGGTAAGGCAATGCATGCCGCGAATAGAACGGTGCGCAGGTACCGGTGCAGCCGCTTCATCAAATGATTTGAGAACATCCCCACCCCCACAGTGAGTATCTGCGGGAGGTTCTATCAGGCTTTCAGGTGATTTGACCGTTATTGTCCAATTCGGAGTCAATTTTGTTCTTTTGGCCAAAATTGGTCGCGCGCGGCGTCGGCAAGACGATTCTGCGCGCCTGCAAGCCGCGCGCAGGTTCCGACACGCGCTTTGGCCGTACAGCCTATCGGACCATCGTCAGCAGGCCGGCAATGCCCAGTCGATCGGCGTCATGCCCTTGCTCTCGAGAAAGGCATTGGCTTTCGAGAAATGGCGGCAGCCGAAAAAGCCGTTATGCGCCGAGAGCGGTGAGGGATGCGGCGCCTTGAGGACGAGATGGCGCGACGTATCGACGAACGCGGCCTTTTTCTGCGCGTAGCTTCCCCACAGCATGAACACGACCGGCTCGGGTTTTTCATTGACCAGCTTGATCACCGCGTCGGTGAAGCGTTCCCAGCCCTTGCCCTGATGCGCCGCCGCGCGCGCCATTTCGACGGTCAGCACCGCGTTGAGCAGCAGCACGCCCTGTTCGGCCCAATGTTCGAGGAAGCCGTGATTGGCGCGTGGAATGCCGAGATCGGATTCCATTTCCTTGTAGATGTTGACCAGCGACGGCGGCGTCCGGATGCCGGGCCGCACGCTGAAGCACAGGCCGTGCGCCTGTCCCTCGCCATGATAAGGATCCTGGCCCAGGATGACGACGCGGACCTTGTCGAGCGGCGTCAGATCGAGCGCGCGGAAATATTCGCTGCCCTTGGGAAAGATCCGCCGGCCCTTGGCCTTCTCGTCGATCAGGAACTGCCGCAGCGCAGCCATATAGGGGCTGGAGAATTCGGGCAGCAATGGTGCCTTCCAGCTATCGTGCAGCTTGACCGTGTCGCTCATGCCGGGCTTTGTCGATGACGCGTCGCGCCGAGTCAATCGGACCAGCGCGAGGCAAGCCTGTGTGGAGCGCGTCGATGACTCAACCCATATTCTATTTCGATTTCGGCAGCCCCAATGCCTATCTGGCCTGGCGCGTGCTGCCCGCGATCGAGGACCGGACCGGCGTCCGCTTCCGCAAGGTGCCGGCGCTGCTCGGCGGCATCTTCAAGGCGACGGGCAATCAGTCGCCGATGACCGCCTTTGCCGACATTCCCCTGAAGCTCGCTTATGAACATCGCGAGATCGAACGCTTCGTCGCGAAGCATCGCCTGCTCGATTTCCGGATGAATCCATATTTTCCGGTCAACACGCTCATGCTGATGCGCGGCGCGGTTGCGGCCGAGGCGGAGGGCGTCTTCGACGCCTATGTCGCCACCGCCTTTCATCACATGTGGGAAGCCCCCAAGAAAATGGACGATCCGCAGATCTTCGGCGACGCGTTCCGCGCATCGCGGCTGCCGATCGATCGCATCGCCGATCGCGCGCAGGATCCAGCGATCAAGGATCGGCTGATCGCCAACACCCGGGCGGCAATCGATCATGGCGTATTCGGGCTGCCGTCGTTCATCGTCGATGGCGAGCTCTATTTCGGCAAGGACCGGCTGGACGAGGTCGAACGGGCGCTTTCGCCGGGCCGATCCATCCCGGATTGACATGCACGCCCGATAGCCGTCCTCATCGCGCAATGAGCGATTTCGAAACGATCGCCGTCGATATCGACGACGGCACCCTGACCCTGACCCTCGACCGGCCCGACCGGCTCAACGCCTTCAACAAGGTGATGATGCGGGAGATGATCGCCGCGTTCGATCTCGCCGATGCGGACGACATGGTCCGTGCGGTGATCGTGACGGGGGCGGGGCGGGCCTATTGCGCGGGCGCCGATCTCGGCGCCGGCGATGCGACCTTCGATTATGGCGACGGTTCGCACTGGGGCGACGCCGGGTCTCCGGTCCGCGCCGACGGCAGTGTGGATTACGATCATGAGGGTGTGCGCGACGGCGGCGGCAGGGTCTCGCTGCGCATCTTCAACTGCCGCAAGCCGGTGATCGGTGCGATCAATGGCGCGGCGGTCGGTGTCGGCGTCACGATGACGCTGCCGATGGATATCAGGCTGGCGAGCGAGACCGCGCGTTTCGGCTTCGTCTTCACCCGGCGCGGTATCGTGCCCGAAGCGACGTCGAGCTGGTTTCTGCCGCGCCTGGTGGGCATGCCCCAGGCACTGAAATGGTGCTATTCGGGACGCGTCTTCGACGCCGCGGAGGCATTGGCGGGCGGGCTCGTCAGCGCCGTCCATCCCGCCGACGATTTGCTGCCCGCCGCCCGCGCGCTGGCGAAGGAACTGACCGCGGAGACCGCGCCGGTCTCGGTCGCGCTCACCCGGCAGATGCTGTGGCGGATGGCGGGCGCCCGCCATCCGATGGAGGCGCACCGGCTCGACAGTCGCCTGGTCTGGGCGCGGGGGGCGAGCGCCGACACGAAGGAAGGCGTGAACGCGTTTCTCGAGAAAAGAGCGGCCGAGTTCACCGACCGCGTGTCGACCGACATGCCGCATTTCGCGCCGTGGATGGACGATCCCGATTACCGGACCGATTGATGCGGCGCTTTTGAAAATGAGAGGCCCCGGACGTGTGCGTGACTTCACGCCCGGGGCCCTCACCGACCCACTGAAGCTTGAGTGGGTGGTGAGATCTGGAGCGATTTCCGGTCAGATGGGTGCGTCTGACGCCCTGAAATCGCGATTGGGCGGCCTCTCAAGCCGGCCCTAGAACTCGAACTTGATCGTGCCGCCCCACGTCCGGGCATCGCCGGGAGTGCCGGCGATCAGGCCCACATTGCCCGGGGCGACCTGGAGCAGTTCGATATACTTCACGTCGAAGGCGTTGCGGACCCAACCGAAGACGTCGAAGCCTTCGCCGCGGAAGCCGGCGCGAAAGTTGGTCAGCGCATAGCCGTTGATCTTGGTGTAGATCGAAGGCGAAGCGTTCGACTGGAAGTGGGAGCGATAGTTTCCGTCTACGCCCAAATAGACCTGCCCTTCCTTGGCCAGCAGCGTGACCGGCGCATTGACTTCGGCGCCGTAGGATAGAGCCCATTTCGAAACGCCAGGCAGATCCTGGCCGGAAATGTCGCACTGGCGCGGGCTGAGCGCACCGGGGACGCCGGGCTGCGAATAATCGGCGGGAACATTGGCCGGCTGAAGCGTGCCGCCGGAAAGCTCGGGCGGGCAAGGCGCATTGCTGAACTTCACATATTTGGCATCAGTATAAGCGCCGTTGGCATAGGCAGTGAAGCGCTCGCTCGGGCGGATCCGGAAATCGGCCTCGATGCCCTGCGACCGAACCTTTTCGGCATTGGCGAGATAACCGCGCACCGTACCGAACTGGCCGCCGTTCACCGTCGCCTGGAAATTCTTGATGTCGGTACGGAAGGCGCTGAGGTTGAAGGTTGCTTTGTTGCCCCAGAACTGTGTCTTCAGGCCGATCTCGAAGTGATTGACGGATTCCGGCTTCACAGTGCTCGCGGTGAGATCAGGCTGGTTCTGTGTGTTGAGTGGCAGGCCGTTCTGATTGATGCCGACCGTCTTGAAGCTCTTGGCGTAGGTTGCGTAGGCCAAAACGTCCGGCGTGATCTTGTAGTTGACGTTGAGATCGTAGCTGAAATTCCAGTCGCTGACCGAAGGCGAAGTGCTCTGCGGCTGATAGACGCCGCACTGTGCGGCCAGCGTCGTGCCTGCGGCCGGCGCTGGCGAACAACTGATCACCTGACCCTGTCCGTTGGTCACCACGCGCTGGTAAAAGCCCGTCTTCTTGTCATAATTGACGCGAATGCCCGGCTGAATGGTCAGTTCGTCGGTCAGCTTGTAGCTCGCTTGTCCATAAAGCGCTGCGCTGTCGCTCTTGAGATACTGCGTGTTGTTCGCGGTCAGCCCGGAAAGGATGCTGGCATCGTTCGCCTGGGCGCCGGTCAGGCTCCAGCGGCTGGCGTCCGAACCCTGCTGTTCGAACCCCTGAGTGTCGATTCGCTGTTTGAAGCCGAACAGGCCGACCACGAAGTCGATCTTTTCGCCTTCGTAATTGTAGCGAAATTCCTGACTATATTGGTTCTGCTGCGATGGGTTGTTCGACGCCGAAACAATCGACAGGCCGGTGAAGTCGCGGTCGTTCTGCGGCTTCCAGTCCCAGAAGCGCCAGGCAGAGATTGAGGTGAAGGTGCCCGGTCCCACGTCCCACTTCACCCGCAGCGAAGCACCACCAATGATATTGCCTGCTTCGAGCGGAGCATCGATGTCGGTCAGGCGATCATAAACATTCCGGCTGGGGACCGCATAGTTCCGGCCGGGATTAGCGGCATTGAGCGACGCGACCAGCGCATCATACTGGCGGGCGAGCGCACGCTGCGTTCTGCCGACGCGGACGAAAGACGTGCCGAAGCCGTAGGCATCCTGCTTGCTGTAATCACCGGAGAGTGTGATCGACAGGTCGTCGTTTGGCTTGAACAGGATACTGCCGCGTACGCCGAGATTGTCCTGCTCGTTGATCCAGCGCTGCGTACGCGTGTTGTAGATGGTGCCGCGGCGGCTGGTCGAAGCGACGGCAATGCGCGCCGCGACCGTATCGGATAGCGGTCCGGATATCGCAGCTTTTGCCTGCTTATAGTCGAGATTGCCCAAGGTGACCTCAGCCCTGCCTTCGAAATCGAAGGTCGGCTGGTTGGTCGTGATGTTGATTGCACCGGCGGTGGTGTTCTTGCCGTAGAGGGTGCCCTGCGGGCCACGCAGCACCTCGACCTGCTGGACGTCGAGGAAATCGAACACGGCGGCGGCGACGCGTGAATTGTAGACGTCATCGACATAGATGCCGACGCCCTGTTCGAAGCCGTCGCTGGTCAGGCCGAACGGCACGCCGAGACCGCGGATGTTCACGGACGTGTTGCGCGGGTTGGACGAATAGACCTGTAAGGTCGGAGCCAATTGCTGGAGTTTCAGGACACTGAAGTTGCCGGTTGCCTCGATGCTGTCGGCATTGATCACCGAGATCGCCAACGGCACGTCCTGCGCGGTCTCCGCGCGACGGCGCGCGGTGACGATGATCTCGCCCTGGCCCGGGGCACCGTCGGCGGCCTGCGGGTCTTCCGTCTGAACGGGCGCAGCTTCCTGCGCGGACGCGGCAATGGGCAACGCCAGCGAGACGAAAGCCGTCCCGGCGAAAAGCAGATGTCGAATGGTCACGCAGTAGCCTCCCTTTGATTCGGGTTGTTCTCTACCGATTCGATTGAAAACTATGGAACATAGATTTTCTTGTCTATCAATCTGGTTGCCTTTGTTGTCCCGTCCGAACGCCCGGAATCCGCGCCGAACCGAAAATCGGCAGGGCATGCGCTCGACTTTGCCCGCCCGGCCGCGCTAGGGTCGGGGCAAAGGGGAGCAGTTGATGAGCAAGTTACTCAGAAGAAAGACGATTCTGGTCGGTGACGAGCAGCCGGCGGATCAGCGCATGGCGCGCACATTGTCCTGGCCGCATCTGGTGGCCTTGGGTGTTGGCGCGATCGTCGGCACCGGTATCCTCACCCTGATCGGCGTCGGCGCGGACCGTGCTGGGCCCGCCGTGCTCGTCTCCTTCGCGGTCGCCGGGCTGATCTGTGCCTGTGCCGCGCTCGCCTATGCCGAAATGTCGACGATGATGCCGGCCTCGGGCAGCGCTTACACCTACAGCTATGCCGTGCTGGGCGAGGTCTTCGCCTGGATCATCGGCTGGAGCCTCATCCTCGAATATTCGCTGGTGGTCTCGACCGTCGCGGTCGGCTGGTCGGGCTATGCCACGCCCTTGCTGCATGACTGGCTGGGCTATCCGCTTGAACTGGCCAAGGGGCCCGAGCTTGGCGGCATCATCAATCTGCCCGCCATCTTCATCATCGCTGTGGTGGCCGGCTTATTGTCGATCGGTACCAGGGAAAGCGCCACGCTCAATGCGGTGCTGGTGCTCGTCAAGATCGCGACGCTCACTTTG
>NZ_JBYSZM010000069.1:0-10377 GCF_058787155.1 Sphingobium sp. FW305-3-2-15-F-TSA7
CCTCTCCCCAACCCTCTCCCCCTGAAGGGGGAGAGGGAGCAGAAGGCATTACGCCTTGTCCTCAATCCACCGCCGCAGTCACCGCGATCTCCAGCGCGTAGAGCGGTGAGGCCAGCCCGACCTGCAACGTCGTGCGGGTCGGTGCGCAACCGGGGACGATCCATGGGTCCCAGGCCGTATTGAGTTCGGGCAGCACCGCCATGTCGGGCAGATACACCGTCGCAGTCAGCAGGCGCGATCGATCGCTTCCCGCCTCGATCAGCAGCGCATCGATGCGTTCGAGCACCTCGCGCACCTGATCCGCCACGGCACCACCGCGATGGTCGATCGCCACCTGGCCCGAAAGATAGGCGACGCCGCCGTGCACGACGGCGCCACTCATCCGGGGATTGGCCGCCAGACGTTTGATTTCAGCCATTCCCCATGGTTCCTTCAGAAAGAATAGCGCAGCGAGGCGCCGTACATGCGCGGCTCGTTGTAGATGCGCTGGTTGATACCGAGGCTGGAATTGATCAGCGACGCACCGCCGATCTTGTACTGGGTATTGGTCAGGTTGGTGACGTAGAATGCCAGGTCGAACCGGCTGCCCGCCACCTTGCTCCAGTCGAAGTGCAGGTCGATCGTGTCGGTCGGCGACTGGCGGCTTTCGCCGTCATAGACGTTCGCGCCGCTGGGCAGGGTGATGAACGGCACCAGCCCCAGGATCACCGAGCTCTTATGCGCCCAATTGGCCGACAGCTCGACCTCGCCGATCGAGTCGGGCAGCGGCAGCGTGTAGCGCGCGTTGATGTTCAGCTTGTGCTTCGGCGTGAACGGGAAGATGCGGCCGCCCTGCTCGGTCGGCGCGTTGGTCACCGGATCGCGGCGCGAATAGTCGAGGAACGCGCCGTATTTCGCCTTGGTATAGGCATAGGCGACCATTACGTTGAACGCGCTGGTCGGTGCGATCGTCACTTCGGCCTCCATGCCCTTGATCTTCGCCGACGCCGCGTTGACCAGCGCGCTGACATTCGCCGTGCCGACACCGAAGGTCTGGTTCAGCTGCGCGTCGTCGAGCCATTGATGATAGGCGGCCAGATTGGTGCGGACGCGCCAGTCGCCGAGCCGGAAATCCGACTTGAGACCGACCTCGACGTCGCGGATCGTCTCGGGCTGATAGGAGAAGAGCGAGATCGCGTTGGGGATCGGCGGATTGGCGACGAGCACCGGCGCGGCGAGCGGATTGGTGCCGCCGGCGCGATAGCTCTGCCGATGCGCGACATAGATCATCGTGTCCTGGGAGATCTTGTAGTCCAGGCCGATGGTATAGGCATCGCTGCTCGCTTTGGCCTCGAACGCGGCGCGACACGGATCGGCCTGGGCCGGGTTCGCGACGACCGTGCCGGTCTGGCCGGTCACGCAACGGCCACTCGTTACCTGATACAGAGTGAGCGCGCGGCTGTCCTTGGTCCAGCGATAGCCGGCCGATGCGGTGAGCCCTTCGAGCCCGCCGCCGAACGCGTAGCTCACATTGCCGAATACCGCGCGCGACGTATCGTCGATATACTGGTTCGCATCGGTCACCGATCCGAAGACCGAGGACTGGTGCGAATAATTGGCGGCGGGCGTATCGAGGTCGGCGGCGAAGAAGCCGACGATATATTTCAGGCGATCGTCGAAGGCCTGCCCCTGGAATTGCAGCTCGTCGGAGACCTGACGGATATTGAGGCCCCAGGGCTGATCGGCATCGCGCGCGTTGCAGGACGCGGCATTGGCGCAGGTGTCGAAATGCAGGATGGTCAGCGCCGATCCGTCATAGTCGAAGCGGTTGAGCTGCTTGAACCGGCGATAACCGAAGATGTTCTTGAAGGTCAGCCCATCGGCGATCTCGACCGTCGTGATGTTCGAGATGCCGAAGGATCGTTTGCGATCGATACCGTCGACATTGCTATAGGTGACGCGCGGCCCCGCCGCCTTTTGCTGCGCGAGCGCGGCCTGTACCGTGCCGCCGAACAGCGTCGGGATCAGCGCGGCCGGATTGACCGCCGCCAGGATGTTCGAACTGCCATTGGTGGTCGACCGGAAGATATCCGCGACCAGGATGTTCGAGAAGCCGTCCACCGGCTCCCACAATATCGATGTCCGGCCGCTGAAGAAGCTGCGGTCGTCCTGGTATTTGCGGGTCGTGGCATTGTAGGTAAAGCCGTCGCGTTTCAGCGCCTTGGCCGCGAACCGGACGCTGAGCGTGCTCGTGATCGGAATGTTGATCGCGCCCTCGATCCCGCGATTCTCGTAATTGCCGTATTCGACCGCGAGATAGCCGTTGAAATCCTCGCTCGGCCGTCGCGGTTCGAACAGCACGGCGCCGCCCGTCGAGTTGCGGCCGAACAAGGTGCCCTGCGGCCCCTTCAGTACCTGGACGTTCTGCAGGTCGTAATAATAGCCGGGCCCGCCGCCATCGCCGATCGGCAGCGGCACCTGCGCGAAATAGGCGGGCACCGTCACCTGCTGGCCGGAGATCGACGCGCCGGATCCGGACTGGCCGCGAATGACGTAATTCTCCTCGTCGCGGCTGCTCTGCGCAGACGTCAGCGCGGGCACGATCTTGGAGAGGTCGACGGCATTGCTGATCCGCTGGCTTTCGAGCGCGTCGCCCGAAAAGGCCTGAACGGCGATCGGAATGTCCTGAAGCGCTTCTTCGCGACGCCGGGCGGTCACGACGATATCGGCGATTCCCTGGTCGCTCGTCGCCCCGGCGTCCTGCGCGGGCTGGCCCGCCTGTCCCTGGGCGAACGCCGGGTTTGCGAACACACATGCGGCGGCAACGCCGCAAAGCAGATAATGCAGCTTCCTCATCGATGTTTCCCTCTCCGTTGTCGCGCATTGTTCTTGTTGGCTGGGCCGCGCGTGGCCCCGGATCATTCGTTCAATCGTGGTGCGATCAGCCCTCCGTCGATGGGCACGGCTGCGCCGGAAATGTACGAAGCGTCGTCCGACAGCAGGAAGGCGATGGCCTTGCCGAACTCGTCGAGCCGGCCGACGCGGTCGAAATGCGAGAGCCGGTCGAGATAGGCCTGGCGTTCGGGCGTGCGGCTGGGATGCGGCGGATTACCGAGCACCACCGCGTTGACGTTCACGCCGTGACGCGCGACTTCCTTCGAGACCGAGCTGACCAATGCATGCAGCGCCAGCTTGCCCGAGGCATAGGCGCTGCCCGATTCCTGCCCCAGCACCGCCGAGATCGAACTGACGCAGACCACCTTGCCATAGCCGCGCGAGACCATGCCGGGCAGCAGTGCGTGGAGCAGCATCGCCTGCGTGAAGAAGTTCATCTCGAAGATGGCGCGGAAATGCGCGAATTCGGATTTGGCGAACTCGGCCCAGGGCGTCATCGGCGGACCGCCACCAGCATTGTTGGCCAGCAGGTCGATCTTGCCGTGCGCTTCATTGGCCTCCGCGACGAGCGCCTGGATGAACGCGGGTTCCATCACGCTGCCGAGATGGGTGGTGACCAGAACGCCGTGCGCACGAAGCGCCTCGGCGCTTTCCTCCAGCCGCCCCTCATCGACATCGTTCAATGCAAGCGCGCAGCCGCCCTTTGCCAGTTCCGCGGCGGTCGCCGCACCGATCCCACGGCCCGCGCCGGTGACCAGCGCGACACGTCCGGCAAAGCGGCTCATGCCGCCGCCTTTGCGCGCGGATCCGAGAACATCGGATTGGCCGCATTGTTGGTCCAGATCTGGTGGCGGGTGAAGCGCCAGTCCCCGGTCGCCCGGCTGAAAGTGAACAGATAGGTGCCTTCGTGCAGGCCGTGATGCCATGCGCCGTCTTCCTGGCCGACCAGCGCCATCTGATAATGGCACAGCGCCCAGGCGGACTGGTCGTCGTCGGCGATGCGGACGATCTGGGTGCCGATCAGGTGGCGGATCTCCAGCCCGACGATCTTCGTGAGATCACGGGGCGGGGCGACGACACCTTCGCGCCGCGGCAGCGCCGGCTTGGCATGAAGCCCGATCAGATTGTCGCGTCCCTTGACGGTCTCGTCCAAGGTGCCCGTCATCACGCGTTCGATATTCTCGTCGTAGAGGCGTTCGAGAATGTCCCAGCCGCGGCTGTCGCACGCGAACGCATATTCGTGGATCATCTCCTGGATGCGCATCTTGTCCGACAGGAACTGGAGCTTCTCGTCGACGGTCGTGCGCGGGCGCTCGATCGCCGGTGTCAGTTCGCGCCAGCAGGCATAGGCGTCGTAAAGCACTCGTCTCTCCTCATTTTCCGTATCTCAGATGGGTCCGGCGCGCCCCCCCGCGACGTTGATCAGTTCGCCGTTGATGAAGCCGGCATCGTCGCTGCACAGGAACGCCGCGGTCGATGCGATCTCCTCGGGCCTGCCCAGCCGGCCGACGAGCGACAATTTCGACATGAAGGCGATCTCCTGCTCGGAGCGGTTGCGCTTCATCAGCGGGGTCAGGATCGGGCCGGGCGCGATGCAGTTGGCGCGGATGCCCTCCGCCGCATGGTCGATCGCGAGCGAGCGGGTGAGCGCGATCACGCCCCCCTTTGCGGCGACATAGGCGGGATTGCGCCCCATACCGGTTACACCCGCGCCCGATGCGACATTGACGATCGATCCGCCGCCCGCCGCGGCGATCGCGGGAATGGCCGCGCGGCACATCAGGAAGGTGGAGGTCAGGTTGAGGCGGACCCAGAAGTCCCATTCCTCTTCGTCGAAATCGACGACGGTCTTGCCGGGCCGGCTGCCGCCGACGACATTGATCAGGAAGTGAAGCCCGCCGAAGCGTTCCTGCGCAAGCGCCACCGCGCGTGCTGCATCCGCAGCGCTCGTCGCGTCGGACACGAGGGTTTCGATTTCACCGGACACATCCTGCACGGTTTCGGCGAGCCCGGCCTCGTCGAGATCGGTCGCGACGACCTTTGCCCCGCGTTCGGCGAACAGCCTCGCGGTCGCCTGGCCGATGCCCGCGCCGGCGCCTGTGATCAGCGCGACCTTGCCGGATAGCTGCATGCGATCTCCCTCGTCGGGAGCGCGACGCCGGACGCACGAAATCGACGTGGCGATCGCGCCGCGCAGCTTTCGGCAGACCGGGAATCAGGCCCCTCATCCCTCGCGACTCTGTGGCCGCTAATATATCTATCTCTTATATGATAGATACCAAAAGGCAATCACCTTCTTTGGTGGCGCGCCCACATGACGAGCGCGGCGATGATCAGTGCGCCGGCCGCGAAGAGGAAGGCATTGTGGATGCCGACGACCGCACGCAGCGGCGTCATCAGCAACGGGTTCACGAAGTCGGCGATGTAGAGCACCGTGAATTCCAGCCCGACCGCGCGGGCGCGCAGGTTCGGCGGGACGCGGTTGAGCAGGATGCCGCTGATATGCGGCGGGATCATGCCCCCGCCGCCGCCCGACAGCGCTGCGCCGACCGCGAGCATCCAGATCTCGGTCGAGAAACCGATGACCGCGAGGCCGGAGGCCATCATAACGGTGAGCAGGATCTGCACCCCGCGCTCGCCCAGCCACGCATAGAAGCGGCCATAGCATCCGCCGAAGATACCGCCGGCGAGCACGCCCGTCGCGATCACCACCGACCGGATCAGCGGACTGTCGACACCGTCCTCGGCGAGCAGGAACGACAGCTGGATCGACGTCATGAAATAGCCGACGAACAGGAACATCGCGAGCGCGTAGATCGGCCACAGGCCGACGAGCGGCTTGAGCGACACCCGCTCGCCCTGTTTCACGGTGCGTGCCACGCCCTTGGGCAGGCCGCCGATGACGAGGAACAGAATGAAGAAGGCGAAGATGTAGAGCAGGAACGGCGCACGCCATCCCCCCGATTCAGCGAGCAGCCCCGACATGAGTAGGCCGCTGACCGCGAACACACCGGCGACCGCGCTTTGATAGCCGAGCAGCCTGGCGCGGGCGACGCCCTCGAACCAGGAACCGACGACCACGCCGATCGCGGTGCCGATCTGCGCGACGAAAAAGCCGAGCATGAAGCGCGACGCCAGCAACAGGCCCAGGCTTTCGATGAAATAGCCGCTGACGCCCATGATGCCGTAGCAGAGCAGCGCGCCGATCAGGACGGGCCGCGGCCCCCAGCGCTCGACCGAGAAGCCGCCGGCGATACCGCCGAAGATCACGCCGATCGCGGGCATGGTGAGGATCATCTGCGCGGCGAACGCGCCGCCCGTCCGCCCGCCGAAATGCTCCGCCATGGAGGGAAGGACGGGGCCGAGCGCTGCGAACATCAGCGCCATCAGCGGCGCACCGCCGACCAGAACCGCCCGGGACGCGCCGCCGCGCCATCCCATGGGAATACCGACAAAGGCCGGCTGCATGCGCCCGTCCATAGACTCTCCCTCTTTCTTTTATATCTTTGATATTATCTCGCTCTCCTCGAGATGGAAGCGCTAAAAGACGATCAGCGCGCGGCGGCGCGACGATATTCCAGCCTGGCGATGGCGCGGTTGTGGACCTCGTCGGGTCCGTCGGCGAGGCGGAGCGTCCGGGCGAGTGCATAAGCGGCGGCGAGCGGGAAATCGTCGCATACGCCCGCCCCGCCATGCGCCTGGATCGCGTCGTCGATCACCTTCAGCGCCAGACGCGGCCCCGCGACCTTGATCATCGCGATCTCGAGCTGGGCCACCTTGTTGCCGACCTTGTCCATCATGTCGGCCGCCTTCAGGCACAGCAGCCGCGTCATCTCGATCTCGGTCCGCGCCTCGGCCACGCGCTGCTCCCAGATCGAATGGTCGGCGATCCTTTTGCCGAACGCTTCGCGGCTGAGCAGCCGCGCGACCATCGCGTCGAGCGCCATCTCGGCAAGCCCGATCGCACGCATGCAATGATGGATCCGCCCCGGCCCAAGGCGTCCCTGCGCCACCTCGAACCCCCGTCCTTCGCCCAGGACTATATTGGCGGCAGGCAGGTGGGCATTATCGAACGTCACCTCGCAATGGCCATGCGGCGCGTCATCGAAGCCGAAGACCGGCAGCGAGCGGCCGATGGTCACGCCCGGCGTATCGACGGGCACCAATATCTGGCTGTGTCGCGCATGGCGCTCGGCCTCGGGATCGCTCAGCCCCAGCACGATCATCAGCTTGCAGCGCGGATCGCCGGCGCCGGAGATCCACCATTTGCGGCCGTTGATCACATAATCGTCGCCCTGCCGCTCGATCCGGGTCGCGATATTGGTCGCGTCCGAACTGGCGACACCCGGCTCGGTCATCGCAAAGGCGGATCGGATCCGGCCGTCGAGCAAAGGCTCCAGCCAGCGCGCCTTCTGTTCCGGCGTACCGTAGCGGTGGAGCACCTCCATATTGCCCGTGTCGGGGGCCGAGCAGTTGAATATCTCCGACGCCCAGGGAATCCGGCCCATCTCTTCCGCGCAGGACGCGTATTCGAGATTGGTCAGCCCCGCGCCGCGATAATCGTCGCTGTCATGCGCGGCCGAAGGCGGCAGGAACAGGTTCCACAAACCCTCGGCGCGCGCCAGTTGCTTGAGTTCCTCGATCACCGGCAGCACGCGCCAACGCGTCAGCCCTTCGGCGAGTTCGGCATGATAGCGCGCCTGCGCGGGCACGACATGAGCCGCCATGAACGCGCGGACCCGATCGCGCCAATATGTCTGGCGCTCCGAATAGGTGAAATCCATCGGTCAGTTCCCCGTTCGCGTCTGTGCCAGGGCAAGCTCGGCGATCCGGTCGAGCTGTTCCGCCGCGGCGGCGGCCTGGGGTGACGACGCGGTGCCACGGATCATCCGCCCCTTGATGCCATGGATGATCGCCGCCAGCCGGAACAGGCTGAAGGCCAGGTGAAAATCGAGCCGTTCGATCCCGTCGCGCCCCGTCCGCCGGCAATAGGCCGCGACATAATCCTGCTCGCTCGGGATGTTGAGCGCCGGCAGGTCGAGGCCCGCCAGCCCGGTCGAGAAGCCTGGCGGCATACGATAGACCATCAGATGATAGGCGAAGTCGGCGAGCGGATGACCGAGCGTCGAAAGCTCCCAGTCGAGCACCGCGATCACGCGCGGCTCGGTCGGATGGAACAGCATGTTGTCGCAGCGGAAATCGCCGTGGACGATGCTGGTCTCGTCGCCCGGCGGGATGTTGGCGGGCAGCCATTCGATCAGCGCGTCCATCGCGGGCACGCGCCCGGCATCTTCATCCTCCAGATATTGGCGCGACCAGCGGCCGACCTGGCGCTCGAAATAATTGCCGGGCCGGCCGAAATCGCCGAGCCCGATCGCGGCGGGATCGATCGAATGAAGCTGCGCGATCGTCGCGTTCATCGCGTCGAAATAGGCCGGCCGCTCCGCGCGCGGCACATCGGGAAAGGCGGTGTCCCAGAAGTTGCGACCCTCGACGAGCTCCATCACGTAGAAGGCGGTGCCGATCACCGCATCGTCCAGGCACAGTCCATAGGGACGCGGTACGGGAAAGCCGATGCCGTGCAGCGCCGAGATCACGCGGAACTCGCGATCGACGGCATGAGCGCCCTTCAACAATATGCCGGGCGGCTTGCGGCGCAGCACATAGTCGCGGGCGGGCGTACGCAGCCGATAAGTGGGGTTGGACTGGCCGCCGGAGAATTGCTCGACGGCAAGCGGCCCGCCGAAATCGGCGACGTTCGCCGCCATCCAGCGTAGCAGGCCGGCTTCGTCGAAACGGTGCGCTTCGCGGACCGGGGCGAGCGTGTCAGCCATTGGCGACGGCAGCCATCAATCCGGGAACGCGCGACAGTTCGTAGAGCGACTGCTCCAGCCCGGTCGGCGGCACCATCTCCCCATTGCGATCGAGGATGCGATCCAGGCCGGCGAGCACGCGCTCCGGCGCATCCTCGCCCGCGCCGACATGGATACCGCGCGTCAGCGTGATGTGTGCCGCCTCGATGCTGCCCGCCCCCGCGCACAGGACGACGCCGCTCGGCGCATCGTCGCAGACCAGGGCGAGCATCGCGGGCGACACCGACGACGGATCGAGTGCCGCAAGCTGCGCCTCGTCCATGATATCCTCGGTCATGCGCGTCGCGGCGGAGGGCGCGAGGCAATTGACCCGGATGTCGTATTTGCGCCCCTCCTGTGAGAGCGTCTTCATCAGCCCGACCAGCCCCATCTTGGCCGCACCATATTGGGCCTGGCCGAAATTGCCGTAGAGCCCGGAGGACGATGTGGTCATCATGATGCGGCCGCGATTCTGCGCGGTCATGATTCCCCACACCGCCTTGGTGCAGTTGACCGATCCCATCAGATGAACCTCGATCACGGTGCGGAAATCGAAGAGATCCTGCTTGGCGAAGGTGCGGTCGCGCAGGATGCCGGCATTGTTGACCAATATGTCGACGCTGCCCCAGGCCGACATGGCCTGATCGACCATCGCCTGAACCTGATCGACATCGGTCACGCTGGCGCCGTTGGCGATCGCCTCTCCACCCGCGCGGCGGATGTCCTCGACCACCGCCTCGGCCATCGTGCCGTCACCGCCGCTGCCGTCGCGCGCGCCGCCGAGATCGTTGACCAGGACCTTCGCGCCCCTTTTGCCGAGCAGCAGCGCATGGGCGCGGCCGAGCCCGCCGCCGGCACCGGTCACGATCGCAACGCGACCGCTCAGATCGATCGGCATGTTTCAAATCCTCCCAATATCTACAGGAAATCGGCCGGCACGGCGGCCACCAGGTCGCTGCGGGCGTCGACGGGCCGGAGCCAGGCGTCGATCCGCGGCATTTCGCGTTCGAAGAAATAGCGGCACGCCCACAGCTTGCCGCCCCTGAACGGCGCGTCGGAGGTCTCCACGCACAGCAGGGCGCGGTCGAGCCATTGCCAGCCGGCAACACCATGACCGAAGGCGCGCAGCAATGCGGTCGCACCGGACGCCATGACCGCCGGGTCGACGCCCTTCAGCCCCTCGACTGCTGCCGCGATCCGTTGCCACCAGGCGTCGAGATCAGCGGCGAGAGACGCCAGTTGCGGTCGAGCGGCGGCGCTCGCCACCGTCTCTGCGATCCGGTCACGCAGAAGGCCCAGCGCCAGACCGTCGCGCAGCTTGCGGCCGACGAGATCGAGCGCCTGGATGCCGGTGGTGCCTTCATGGATCGGGTTCAGACGGTTGTCGCGCCAGAGCTGCTCGACGTCGAAATCGCGGGTGTAGCCGTAACCGCCATGCACCTGGATCGCGATATCGTTGGCCGCCAGGCCATATTCCGATGCCCATGTCTTCGCGATCGGGGTGAGCAATCCCAGCAGTGCCTCCGCCTCCGCATCATGCTCCGCCTCGTCGACCAACTTGGCGCAATAGAGCACGAGCGCCAGCGCCCCTTCGCCATAGCATTTGGCGGCAAGCAGCATGTCGCGCACATCCGGGTGGCCGATTATGGGC
>NZ_JBYSZM010000070.1:0-10230 GCF_058787155.1 Sphingobium sp. FW305-3-2-15-F-TSA7
GGGCTGTTCGGGCAGGGATTCCGCCACGGGCTGCGCCTGCGCCGGGGCGCTTGGAGGCGCGGGCTCCGCCGCCTCGGCCTGATCGGCGCCGTCCTCAACACCCTTGAGCAGCGCCAGCGACATGACGGTGAGCGCCGGGGCATCCTTGTGCCGCTCGGCGCGGCCCATGCCCATGGTGAGCACGGCCGCGATCATCGCCGCGTTGATCAGCAGCGATGCCGCCGCCGATCCGCCAATGCGAAAGCGATGCCCGACCCGTTCCATGATCCCGGCCCCCGGCGAACTAGAAGGTCTTGGCCACGGTGAATTTGAAGCTGCGCCCCTCCGCCGCGAGTGCCGACAAATGGCGGCGATATTGCCTGTCGAGCAGATTGTCGGCGGCGATGCGGAATTCGAAGCCCTCGGCCGGGCCGGTGCGCGGCTTGAAGGCGAAGAACAGATTGTGGACGGTGTAGCCCGGCGTGGCGACGCCCGATCCGAGCGAGGGGAAGCTGCCCGGCGTCACCTTGTCCTGCGCCTCCGCGAACTCGCCGGTCCAGCCGCCCGACAGGCCGGTGGCCGCGTCGGCATAGCCCAGGGTCAGGCGATAATCATTGGCGGGAATGGTGTTGAGATAATCGCCGGTGATCCGGTTCCTGCCGTCGATGAAGGAGGCGTTGCCGCGCGCGAGGAAGCCGCCAATGCCATATTCGGCCTCGATCTCCAGCCCCTTGAAGCGCGAGCGGTTGATGTTCTGGAAATAGGGCGTTCCCGCGGGCGCGGAGACGTTGACGATCAGATCCTTGACGCTGTTGCGGAACAGCGTCGTCTTTGCGCGGAACCGGTCGCCCCGGCCCAGTGCGTTGTCGAACGAGAAGGTGAAACCGGCCTCGATATTGTCCGACGTTTCCGGGCGCAGGTTCGGATTGTTGGGCCGGGTGGCGCTGCGCGTGAAGATCTCGTCGATATTGGGCATGCGCACGGTGCGCGCGACCGATCCGAACAGGCCGAACCAGTCGGTCAGATTGTAGAGCGCCGCGAGCTTGGGGGAGACGCCGCTGTCGGTGACATTGCCGGTCAGCACGGTGCCGCCGACGACGGTCGCGCCGGGCTTCAGATCGGTCCAGTCGATGCGGACGCCCGGCATGATCGTCAGCTTGTCCGACCACACGATCTCAAGCTGCGCGAACAGGCCGTAGCGCGTCATCTCGCCTTCGGGATGGGTGCCGGCGCCGGGCGTCACCGTGCCGTTCAATGCTACGCGCGGATTGCGGCGCTTCTGTTCGCTCCACTGGCCGCCGACGATCAGGAAGGTCTTCCAGTCGCCGCCGAGATCGAACTCGCTGGTGTTCTGCAATTTCCCCTGCCAGCTTTCATAGGAGAAATCGGAATAAGCGAGCGGGCCGAGGAATGTGGTTTCGGTCTGGTGCACCTTCGATAATGAATAGGCGATCTGCGCCTCGACATTGAGCAGCGTGCTGCCGCCGAAGTCGTTCACATAGCCGAGCACCGCCGTCTTGTCGTGGACGCGGCGGCGCATCAGCGTGGCGCCGGTCGATGCCGAAACCTGATCGTAGACCTGCGGCCCGTCGCTGATCCAATCCTGATAGGACGCCCAGATCGCATGGTTGCGATTGCCGCCGATCGCGACGCGGCCCTTGACCAGCCAATTGTCCGACACCGTCGCCGAGGCCGGCACGATATCGCCATTGCCGCTCTTGTAATCCTCAGAGCGGCGATAATTATAGCTGCCGAGCAGCTCGACGCCGGCGACCGGCTGAACCGCGACGATGCCCGACAGGGTATGCGCCTCCGCATTGGTCTCGGTCGCTGCCTTTAGCCGCACCGCGAGCGGATCGCCGTCCTTCAGGAAATCCGACGCGTCCTTGGTGGTGAAATTGATGACGCCCGCCAGCGCGCCGGCGCCGTAGAGCGTGGAGGAAGCGGGTCCGCGCAGCACCTCGACCCGCTTGTACAGCTCGGGCTCGCTGAAGAAGGCGCCCATGCGATATTGCTCGTAGAATTTGGTGACCCCATCGACGGTGATCAGGATGCGGTTGTCGGAATCGCCGATCGCGGTGCCCATGCCGCGGATGTTGAAACCCTGTCCGAGCTGACCGACGCCGCCCTGGACGTTGACGCCCGGCATCCCCTCCAGCAGATCGCCGATCGTCGTCGCCTGGGTCTGGTCGATCTCCTCCTGATCCATCGCGGTCACCGCCTGTGGCGTGTCGATCGCCACTTTCTCCGTGCCCGCGGAGACCACCAGCCGATCGAGCGCCATCCGGGTCGTTCCCTCGGACCCGGTTTCGGCCTGGCCGGTTTCGGTTTGCGCGAAAGCGGGAAGGGGAAGCGCGATCAGCGCGGTTCCGGCAAGCAGCAACATCCTGGTCTTGGTCATCTTCTCTAGCCCCCGGGCATCGAAACAAGGGGCGGCAGCGCCCCGGACGGCCATCACCTACGCATCATGAAATTGTATTGCAAGTGATTCTCAATAGCTATAATTGCCGTCGCAACGAAGGGGAGAATCATGACGTTCAAACGCTTTGGCGGCGCCGCCGCCTTGCTCATCCTTGCCGGGGGATCCGCCGCGAGCGCGCATATGCCCTATGTGCTGCCGACACTGTTCGACGTGGGGAAGGGCGATCACATCACGGTGCAATCGGCCTTTGCCGAGGATATCTTCGTGCCCGAGGTGGCGATGCGCGATGCGCCGTTCCACCTGATCGGCCCCGACGGAAACGACCTGCCGGCGGGGCCGGTGACGCATCTGCGCGATCTGTCGGTCTTCGAAGCGAACACGCCCGCCGACGGCACCTATCGCGTCACCACCGGCCAGCGCGCCGGCCGCAAGGGCAAGATGTTCCGCGTGGGCGACAAATGGGAAATCCGCGGCGAGGGTGGTGTGCCGCCGGCGGGGGGCGAGCAGGTGGAGGTGCAGAGCATGACGCTGGCCGACGCCTATGTGACGCGCGGCCAGCCGAGCCAGGCGGCGCTGAAACCGATCGGCAAGGCGCTGGAAATCCAGGCGATCACGCATCCCAACGGGATCGCGGCGGGATCGGACGCATCGTTCGTGCTGCTGTTCGACGGCAAGCCGCTTGCCGATGGCGAGATCACGGTGTTCCGCAGCGCGGGCACTTATGACGGCCGCAAGATCCTGGCCCAGCTCAAGAGCGACAAGAGCGGCCGGTTCAGCGTGAAGCCCGAGGATGCGGGGACGTACCTGATCCTGGTGCGCCATCGCGGCGCGGCACCGGCGGGCGCCGAGACGCCGTATCGCAGCTATACCTATACGCTGACTTTCGACGCTGCCTGAATTTCACGCCTCTCCCTCATAGTCATGCTGAACTGGTTTCAGCATCCAGGCTTCCACCCGAGCCGCAGCGTCGGATCGAACATGGACCCTGAAACGAGTTCAGGGTGACGGAAGGAAGGGGGAGGCGCAGCCCGACACCATTTTTACCACGATCATTCCACGGAGACCGACATGACCCGCACACTCGCCCTCGCCGCCATCCTGCTCGCCGCGTCCGGCACCGCGATCGCCGCGCCGCATGACGGCAATTCCTTCATCCATGATTATGACAGCAACCATGACGGCCAGGTGTCGCGCGCCGAATTCGATGCGGCCCGTGTCGCGCGCTTCCGGGCGACCGACGCCAATGGCGACGGCTGGGTTTCGGAGGACGAATATGTCGGCGAATATCGTGCGCGGCTGGAACAGCAGCTCTCCGCATCCGAGCTGAACGAAGAGAAGAAGACCGAGGAGCGCCAGCGCCAGATCCGCCAGACCCATGTCCGCTTCGGCGTGCTCGACAGGGACAAGGATGCGAAGATGGTGCAGGCCGAATATGATGCGTCGGGCGCGCGCGCCTTTGCCGAACAGGATGACGACAGGAACGGGACGATCACCGCGGCGGACGTGGCGGCGACCGCCGCGCGGCGGCTGGCTGCGCGGGAGAAGGCGGATCGGTAGGGGCGAGAGCGTGCCCCAGGAGTTTGCCGGGCGAGCGTACAGGCCGGGCCGACATTGATCTCGATTATTGCGAATCGATTCCGCGACACTTATTTTTGGCGCGCTTCAAAGCCGGGGGGCACGGTTGTGGAGGCAGTCATGACATTCGAATCCGATCAAGCCTATCTGGAACGACGGGCGCGGCAGGAGCGCGATCTGGCTGAAAAGGCGGCCGATCCCTGCGCCTATAAGACGCATACGGAACTGGCGCGGCAATATGAGCTGAGGCTGTCGCGCCTGCTGGCGGGGGCGAAGAAAGAAACGCCACCATCCGCACAGCCGGGCGTCAACGAGACCGCGTAGTTACGGGCATCCCATGATGGCGCGTAGGGCAGTGCACGAAATTCGGAGCGCGCAACGCATGACCATGTTCGAGGGCTATCCGAATTGAGTGCACTGTCGCCGGAATCTCCACCTATTTTCGCTTGGAGCGCTTCTCGCGGCGGCGTGTTAAAAGCGTCTCGTCCGCCTCGCTGGGCGAAGGCAGTGGGCGGTCCGTTCTGATCACATGGAACGCACCACAATTGTCATCGGGGCAGCCGCACGGAACAGCATCGACATGGTGCCGCAGCCCACCGCTTCGCGCCTGCAGGCCGTTCATCTTCTCTTCGCTCCTGATCGTATCAATGATCGCATTTCGCTTGAGAAACTTTCCAGGCATCCCAATTTTCCTAACCGCTTGCTGACCGCTGGTCGGCCACTTCTGATTGTTCGAAATTACGTCATGTCATCGTGACGAGGTCGAGAGCAGACGCGCCTCGCCCTCGCAGGATGTCAGGGCCGCATCCAATTCCTCCCGGAACCGTGCCAGATCCCCATAATGGCAGTTGAACTCACCCTGGAACCGATTTCCCCTTCTCATCTGATCGTTGACCGCGATTTCAGCGAGAAGTTCACCTGTCGAACCGACGGGCATGATCTGAAGGCCGAAGAAAGACCCGGCCCCTCGCTGCACGGGCCGATCCGGGCTGATGGGATAGGTCGCCATATCCCGGGCTAGATCGGTCAGCTCCCATCTCATCTCGCTCCACTCATCGGCGCACCAACTCGCCGAGCATTCGCAGCGCATTTCCTCGAGGTCGAGGGCGACGTGCATGTCGACGCCGCCATCCCCCGATACGAATCTCAATATCAGCGTCTTCATGCTGAGCTTTTAAGCCGTACGAGCATGTCGACAAGCGCAGTTGTCCGGAAGATATGGTGGCAGGTGCAACAATCCTGAATCCGTGCTGCTTCGCTATTCCCGCCCGTCGTCGCCGACAAAAGCCCCCTAGGTCGTAGACTCATAAAAGCGGCCTGCCCGCTTCCGCCCCAATTGCCGACATTCGCCCTATTGAGTAGATTCAAATTCCCACCTTAGGGGTTGACGGACACCAACATGAGCAAAGTCACTGCGATTAATGTAACTTTTTCCGTGACCGAACGTGGCAACGGATTTCCAAAGAGTCAGTTCAGAGCATGGCTATATGAGCGTGACTTTGACCCATTGATATCGGTTGAAGGCTCGACAGCTAGCTGGCATCCGGGGGTCGAAATTATGATCGGCGGCTATAACCATTTTCCTGAAGTGGAATTTGAGAATTATTTTAAGAGTTTACCGTGGGTGAACCCCGAAGTTGCAGTTCTCGTCCTCACGCCAGATGAGGGGCCCAGCCGAGTGATCCGGCCTATGTACGACGGCAGCTAACCACCCAAATTCAGTCATTCCGCCCTTCTGCCGAAAGCGGCCGTTTATGAGTTCACGGCCTAATTCTCCTGATGGCTACGCGGCTGAGTTCATAAAACGAGAAATTGGGCGCTCCGGTCACCGTAATTATACGATGCGTCGTCCGATCGGTTGCACGGTGGCGCAAGCGGGGGTGCCGTCCTTGCCGGTGCCGTCGATCCTTGTTTCGATGACGCCGCCGCTGTCGATCGCGCGATCCAGCAGGTCGATCCCGATGTCGTGAATGTCGATCTTCATTCGGCGGGACCAGGGGGAGGCGGGGTCTCCGGCAAGCTGGCCGATGCGGATATAGACGAAGCGCCGCACCGGACCTTCGCGGCGCACCTGATCGCCGAAGAATTTGGGGCCCGGGCCGATGCGGATCGGGAAATCGAATGTCAGCGGCTCGCCCGTCTGCGAGGCTTTCGGATCGAGCGGCGATTCATCCTTTGCCTGAAGGCTGTGGCGCACGCCGATGACCGGCTGCTCGATGACGATCCGCATCCGGATGTCGCTCTGATCTGTTCGTGGCATAGGAATTTATAGCTTGATCGGCGTGTCGCTCAATGGGTGACGATGCACCAAAATCGCACGTGCGCAACGCATAATCTGCTCAGCAGAAAGCCGTATTGAGTGCATCCTCACCGCAATTACGAAAGGTGGTTTGGCTAGCTTAGCCGAATCGAACCCCCGGCAAAGTGTTGCGTGCGCTATCAATGTGATCTTCTCTATAGAAACATAGGTATCTTGTGGATTCTGTATCATATCAGATATGTGGTGATGTTATTTAACTATGCAATGAAATTATAGCTTTGATGGATATAATCTTTGAGCCAAATATATATGCGATACCAAGTATAGAGACAGATAGTATTATGTATGTCTCATACCAAGATAATACGGATGCTATTTTTATATCTGATCGACGATTGTGTCCGCACAGTTCAAGGATGTCTGATTCATTGGACCTATTATCGATCCAGCGATTTATTCCTCCAATGAGCAATGTTATTGTTATCGCGCAAGCTATGATGGTAATCCACATGAGAAAGTTGCTCGCTTGAATAGCGAAATCTATGGTAATTTCTCTAGCAAGCGATTGCTTTACAATAGTATATTGAGCTGAACAAAGCGTTAAAAATACAACTTGGAAAACGCTTGCAATTTTGAATGTTGATTCGTTGAGGCTGTGTCGTTGTGCCAATATGTACTTATATCGTTCAATGGTAACATTATCGGATAGATTTTCCATCAAATTATCCCCCACTGCGCGTTGCGGCGATCCCATGCGCCCGCATCGAAGATGCCGGGTGGCGAAGATCGTAGTGCGTTCGTGAATTTTGTCTCATCCTGAAAGAACGGTCTAAGTCGAGAAAATTGCTCCATAGAAAGAAATCTCTCTATATCTTCTAAGGTGACTAGCTTCCAGTCCAATCCAGATGCTCGAATATATTCAATAATCATAAAATAAACAGCAAGAGACTTATGTGATTCGAGTTCTTTGTTCGCATAAGTATCGTTCAGAAGTGATACTATATCAGTTCCAGGTTTCAAATGTGTGGCGCGATGGGAGATGAATGCCCCCTCATTGACCAATCCGTAGACCGGCAACATCTCAATAGGAACGCAAATCCGTTCTGAGCGATTTCTGCCACTACGAAGCCGCTCTCGAATTTCACGATACATCGAAGCGAACTTGTAGTCTCCATCTTCTATAACATCCTCGACTGATTCGCTCGAAAACCATGCTGGTTTAGAGCCTACAAGGCTCCATTTTAGTCTGAGTTCACGATGCTCGATTGAAACGGTTATCTCACGAATCTCAAATTTTTCTTTGATCTTGCGATCCACCCATCCAAGTGAACCAAGATTGCAGAGCTTGATCTCTGCGTCATCACTGGAAACTTGGTTGCCAAGCAAATCCAGTAGCTGCGAGGATGTAACGTCACTGGGAGCCTCCCGGATCAGTTGGTCCACCGAGCGAAACAAAGGTGACTCAGTCGTGGTGAACGACCCTCTCGAGATCAGCTCGTCGAGCGAGATGTTCGACCGCTGATTGGCATCTTCGACCAATACCATGGGTACCGTGGTGATGGCATCGTCCATAAGGCCTGGTCTGGTCACTGGCACAGTCGCATTCGTTAACGGCGAGATTAGGTACGGAGCCATGCCCACGGCTCTTGTCAAGGAAACGCCGTCTGCGGCGGCAATTCGCCCGAGCTCGTCAGCTACGAAATCGCTGTAGATGCCATAAATGGCTTTGAGCATCGAGTGCCGTTCTGGTGTTTCCTCCAAGGATGTTCGCGCTACGTTTGTCTTTGGTGCATCTTTACCAACGGCATTCGCTGCCGCAAGAATATTTATGTTGCTGAACCCGGGTGATACTTCTTCGACCGACACGCCCTCGATGCATATGCAAGCGGGAATAGCGGCTTCGTCTTCGTCATGTGCGCGTCGTGTTAGGTCGACAAATGTCCAATCTTCGAAGAGGTCATCTTTTGCGACGGCAAAGGCGACGGTGACGCCATCGCGTTCGACTTCGATGATCCTGTGTTCCTTTTTGAATCGAGACTTTCGATGCGAGTAGTCGAGATATTGCTGTACGGCCTCCTTTGGCGACGAGTAGCCAATCCTGACAGGTTCGTTGTCGTCGATTATGACTTTGACGGTGCAGCGTGGAAACATGACCCACTGTCGGGCGACACGCAGCACGTTGCCGATCTCGGCCGTGGGGCGGAGGTTGAGCTTGATTGATGTTCCATGCGGATACGGGAGCTCATCACGGTCCGCCTGTTTGTCGAGCAATTTAATCAGATATTTTCCGTGGACCGAGCGCAGCGCTATCCGCCGGGCTTCATCGTCATCGGGGTGGCAGGTCGTAATCTCGATTTCGTCTGAAACCATGAAGGCGGACAAGACGCCTATCCCAAACCGGCTGATTGAATGGAAGCTGGGGTATTTTTCCTTGAATTTTGGATCCTGGTAGCGTGAGGAGCCGACCTTCAGGAGGTGATTAACGATCATCTCTTGGGACATGCCGGTTCCGTTGTCTGCGACCGTTAGCGACCTGCTGGCGCTATCCCACTTGATTAGAATCTCTCCTTTATAAGTCGATTTTTTTGTTTCGATCTGGGCCTGAAGCCGGACAGCATCTAGGGCGTTTTGTGTAAGTTCTCGAAGTACAACATGAGAGTTGTTGTAAAGAGTGTGGCCAGTGAGAAGGTCGAGAATCTTATGTTGGTCTAGTGCGAATTCAAAGGAATCTGTCAAGAAACCCTCGGTATCTATGTTGGATGTGTCGATAGTACGCCACGGAAACAAATATTTCCGAAGGTTGTCTTTGGATGACTTTTGAATTGTGCGATAAGATTGGGATAGTTCTCGCTCGGCGTAGGTTAGGTAGCTAGTGAGTCCAAAGAATCCATCAGGATCTTTAAATGACGCGTGAACTTCTATGGTATCTGGTAGAACATCCATCGTCACGTTGCCGTCGCGGTCACGCGCCGGCCTAAAGCGGACATTCCGGACCGCGCCTTGCTTCTTCCATTCAAGCTGACTCGTCGGATTGCTGGGGTTAATCAGCTGGAATAATATGCTGGGAGTGCGACTCCGTGTGATCTGTAGGAGGTCGATGGTCCGCAAAACGACCGCTACATATTGCAGGTTCACGGTCTCTTCATCGCCGCCATAGGGCTGCGAAATCTTAAAAATGCTCGTGTCGTCGATGTTCGATGCCGTATGGCTCTCGCAGACTCGCGCGAGATCACGTCGGAATGTGTCATCTAGATCGCGCAGAAGGTCGGCGACGATTAACTTTATCGCGGAGCGATCGCTGCCACCGCCAGCAATCCATTGCTTGACCCGTTTCCCATGATTTAGGCGAACGTATTCCTGATACTGAAGCTTGGCCGCCTCTTCCAAGGGCATCTGTGCTAGCCGCGCTTCGTAGTCCCGCTGCTTTTCCGACGGCAGGACAGGGGTGTTAAGATAGGTTCGGTAGTCTGGGTCGTTGTCGCGCTCTTCAAACTCCGCCTTGGTTACTAGTAGGCCGATGTCGTGAAAATATATCGATAGCACGAGCATCAGCCAATCGGCCGGCGTCATTGCCTCCTGGGTTTCAGTGGGGATGAGCCATTCGGCTGCCTTTAGCATGTCGAGGACATGGTTGAAGCTGTGGTCGGTATATTCGTGGAAGAAGCCCGACGAGCGCCACTCGTTAAGGGCTGTCTCGACCGTTTCCCTTACCTTTGACAGATTGACCCTCAGGGCAGGTAGCTTAGTTGCTTCTTCCGCCTTGATTTCGATGGCGGTCATCGGAATTTTGCTCACATGTGTCTCCCTTGAGGGCCTTTTGGCCGCTATTGCGAGACGATGGCAAGCTGGCAATGCAAGTCAATCTGAGTTGGTGTTTTATTCCAGGCGCCATCCTGGGAGGGGCGCTCGCTGCGCCCGTCCGGCGGATTTGGAAGGGGGGGGGCGTAGCGCCGCCGCCAAATTGCTTGCGTGCGGGGGGCGTATAAAGCAGTTA
>NZ_JBYSZM010000071.1:0-9596 GCF_058787155.1 Sphingobium sp. FW305-3-2-15-F-TSA7
ACCCCAAACCCCTCCCTTGAAAGGGAGGGGCTGGAGACTCGAATGCGATACCTTCCCCTTACCGACGCAGACCGCGGTGCGATGCTCGCGCGGATCGGCGCGCAGTCGATCGACGAGCTGTTCGTCGACGTGCCCGAAAGCGCATGTCTGTCCGGCCCGGTTGCCGGTTTGCCCGACCATGCGACCGAACTCGCGGTCGAGCGCCATATGGGCGCGCTGGCCAAGCGCAATCTGTCGGCGGGGGAGGCGCCTTTCTTCCTCGGCTGCGGCGCCTATCGCCACCACGTCCCGGCCTCGGTCGATCATCTGATCCAGCGTGGCGAATTCCTGACCGCCTATACGCCCTATCAGCCGGAAATCGCGCAGGGCACGTTGCAGATGCTCTTCGAGTTCCAGACCCAGGTCGCGCAGCTTTATGGCTGCGACGTCGCCAACGCCTCGATGTACGACGGTTCGACCGCGTGCTGGGAAGCGATCGTGATGGCGCGGCGGATCACGCGGCGGAACAAGGCGATCCTGTCGGCGGGGCTCCATCCGCATTATGTGTCGGTCTCGCAGACCATGGCGCGCTTCACCGGCGATGTGCTGGAGACGGCATTGCCCTCGCTTGAGGCAAAGACAGACGCGGCGCGGCTGCTCGACGCGATCGACGGCGACACGTCATGCGTCGTCGTCCAATATCCCGATATTCTCGGCCGCATCGGCGACCTGTCTGAGATCGCGGCGCGCGCGCATGAAAAGGGCGCGCTGCTGATCGCGGTGGTGACCGAGCCCGTCGCACTCGGCGCGTTGCGGTCGCCTGGCGAGATGGGTGCCGATATCGTCGTCGGTGAAGGCCAGGGCATCGGCGTCGGGCTGCAGTTCGGCGGTCCCTATGTCGGCCTGTTCGCGTGCCAGGAGCGCTTCGTCCGGCAGATGCCGGGCCGGTTGTGCGGCGAGACCGTCGATGCCGAGGGCAAGCGTGGCTTCGTGCTGACCTTGTCGACCCGCGAGCAGCATATCCGCCGCGAAAAGGCGACGTCGAACATCTGCACCAATAGCGGTCTCTGCGCGCTCGCCTTTTCGGTCCATATGACCTTGCTGGGCGAAAAGGGGCTGCGCGATCTGGCGATGCTCAATCACGCACTGGCGGTGAAGGCGGCGGAGCGGCTGGAGAAGATCCCCGGCGTGACTCTGATCAATGACGGTTTCTTCAACGAATTCACGCTCGATCTCGAGCAGGAAGCGCGGCCGGTGGTGCGTGCGCTCGCCGATCGCGGCGTGCTGGCCGGCGTGTCGCTCGGCCGGCTCTATCCGGGTGTCGAGGCGCTCGAACGCGGGCTTGTGGTGGCGGTGACGGAGACGAGCACTGCCGAGGATGTCGAGGCGCTGGCCGCCGGACTCGAGGAGGCGCTGGCATGACGATCAACCAGAGCGGATGGAAGCCCGAAATGGGCGGCAGTGTGGCGCAGGCGGGAGCAACCTTCACCGGCAATCGTGCGCTGATGCTCGAAGAGGCACTGATCTTCGAGATCGGCGATGCGCATACGACCGGCGTCGATCTGGAGGCCGCACCGGCGGTCGCATCACGCCTGTCGGGGCTGGAGCGCAATCGCGGGATCGGCTTGCCCGGCCTGTCCGAGCCCGAGGCGGTGCGTCACTATACCCGGCTCAGCCGCCAGAATTACGCGATCGACCTGGGCCTGTTCCCGCTCGGTTCGTGCACGATGAAGCATAATCCGCGCCTCAATGAAAAAGTGGCCCGGATGGCGGGTTTTGCCGACCTGCACCCGCTCCAGACCATCGACACGGTGCAGGGCGCGCTCGCGGTGATCCATGAGTTGGCGCATTGGCTGACGACGCTGACCGGCATGCCGGCGGTGGCGATGAGCCCCAAGGCCGGCGCGCACGGTGAATTGTGCGGCCTGCTTGCGATCCGCTCCGCACTAGAAGCGCGCGGCGATGCGCGTTCGGTGATCCTCGTGCCCGAAAGTGCGCATGGCACCAACCCGGCAACCGCGGCGTTCTGCGGCTATGCAGTCGAAGATATCCCGGCGACTGCGGAGGGACGCGTCGACCTGGAGGCCCTGAAGGCACGCCTGGGCCCCGATGTTGCGGCGGTGATGATCACCAATCCCAATACATGCGGCCTCTTCGAGCGCGATATGAAGGCGATCGCCGATGCCGTCCACGACGCGGGCGCGCTGGTCTATTGCGACGGCGCCAATTTCAACGCGATCGTCGGCCGGGTGCGCCCGGGCGACCTCGGCGTCGATGCGATGCACATCAATCTACACAAGACCTTCTCGACGCCGCATGGCGGCGGTGGGCCGGGTGCGGGGCCGGTGGTGTTCTCCGAAGCGCTGGCGCCGTTCGCCCCCTTGCCCATCGTCGAGAAGACCGCCGATGGTTATCACCTCGTCGAGGAGGAGACTGCCGGCGAGCATCACGCGCAGAGCTTCGGCCGGATGGTCGCCTTCCATGGCCAGATGGGCATGTTCACCCGCGCGCTCGCTTATATTCTGAGCCATGGCGCCGACGGGCTTCGTCAGGTTTCCGGCGATGCGGTGCTCAACGCCAACTATGTGCTGCGCAGCCTGGAGGATGTGCTCGACGCGCCGTTCGGGCCGAGCGGTCCGTGCATGCATGAGGCTTTGTTCTCGGATGACGGGCTTGCCGAAGGTTTCACCACGCTCGATGTCGCCAAGGGCCTGATCGATGAGGGCTATCATCCGATGACGATGTATTTCCCGCTCGTCGTCCATGGCGCGATGCTGGTCGAGCCCACCGAGACCGAGAGCAAGGCCGCGCTCGATCAGTTCATCGGCGCGCTGCGTTCGGTGGCCGAGCGTGCCAAGGCCGGGGATCAGGTGCTGAAAGGGGCCCCGCATTTCGCGCCGCGCCGGCGGCTCGACGAGACGCTGGCCGCGCGCAAGCCGGTCCTGGTGTGGAAAGCCGCGGAGGTTGCGGAGGCGGCCGAGTAGCGCGTCGGTGGGTCGGGGCGATCGATCCGATCAAATCACCGTCATTCCGGCTCTGCCATTGTCATTTGTCATTGCGAGGAGCGTAGCGACGCGGCAATCCAGCGGCCGATGCATCGCTGGATTGCCGCGCTTCGCTCGCAATGACGACGGGGCATGTCCATGACTGTGGGCTTGTGATCGCTGAATCGATCACGGGCCGCATGCACTTGCCAGATCGGTCTGGAACCGCTTTGACACGGTCATGACCGCACCCGCTCCCTGGAGCCCCGCCGATGGCGGCGGCGAAGCCAAGCGCCACGCGCCCGCCACGTTGCGCAATCGCGACGCCATTGCCGCCGTGCTGCGCGAAACCCTGCCCGAGACCGGGCAGGTCCTCGAAGTGGCCAGCGGCAGCGGTGAACATATCGTCCATTTCGCGCAGGCATTTCCGGGGCTCGACTGGCAGCCGAGCGATCCCGAGCCGGCGGCGCTCGCATCGATCAATGCCTGGCGTGCGGAGGCCGGCCTTGCCAATGTTCGTCCGGCGCTCATGCTGGATGCCGCGGTCAGCGAATGGCCGGTCGTGCGTGCGGATGCGATATTGTGCATCAACATGGTCCATATCAGCCCATGGGCCGCGACCGAGGGGCTGATGGCCGGCGCGGCGCGACTCTTGTCGTCGGGCGCACCGCTCTATCTCTATGGCCCCTATATTAGGGGCGATGTTCCGACCGCCGAGAGCAATCTGGCGTTCGACGCATCATTGCGTGCCCGCAATCCGGCCTGGGGGCTGCGCGCGATGGAGGATGTGATCGCGCTCGCCGCCGAAAATGGTCTCAGCTTCGAGCGTTTCGTCGAGATGCCGGCGAACAACCTGTCGGTCATTTTCCGGGCGGATTAGGTGCGCCGGATCACGAGATTCCGAATCTCGGTCATGTCCTCCATCGCGAAGCGGATGCCTTCGCGGCCAAGCCCGGAATCCTTGACGCCGCCATAGGGCATATTGTCGACGCGATAGCTCGGCACGTCGTTGATGACGATGCCGCCGACGTCGAGCGTGTCCCAGGCGTCGAACATCTGGAACAGGTCGCGCGTGAACACGCCCGCCTGCAGGCCGAATTTGCTGTCGTTGACGATGTCCAGTGCTTCGTTGAAGTCGTCGAACCTGATCAGGAAAGCGACGGGGCCGAAGGCTTCTTCGATATTCAATTTGGTGTTCCGGTCGACGCCTTCGAGCAATGTCGCCTCCAGCATCGCGCCGTCGCGCTTGCCGCCGCACAACAGGGTCGCGCCCTTGGCCACGGCTTCCTGGATCCAGGTGTCGAGCCGCCGGGCTTCGCCTTCGGAGATCATCGGGCCGATAAAGGTGGCGCGATCGTGCGGATCGCCGGCGACCAATGTCCTGGTCTTCGCGACGAGCATGTCGCGGAACTCGTCGTAGACATCGGCATGGATCAGGATGCGCTGCACGCCGATGCAGCTCTGCCCGGATTGATAGAAAGCGCCGAAGATCACGCGCTCCAGCGCGTCGGCCAGGTTCGCGTCTTTGTCGACGATGACGGCGGCATTGCCGCCCAGTTCGAGCACGACCTTCTTCTTGCCCGCCTTGGCCTTCAGCTCCCAACCGACCGCCGGCGAACCGGTGAAGGACAGCAATTTCAGCCGCTCGTCTTCGGTGAACAGGTCGGCGCCTTCGCGGTGCGCGGGCAGGATCGAGAAGGCGCCCTTGGGCAGGTCGGTTTCGGCGAGGATCTCGCCCATGATCAGCGCCCCCAGCGGGGTGCGGCTGGCGGGTTTCATCACGAAGGGGCAGCCGACGGCGATCGCGGGCGCGATCTTGTGCGCGGCGAGGTTGAGCGGGAAGTTGAAGGGCGAGATGAACGAGCAAGGGCCGATCGGTACGCGCTTCCAGATGCCCTGATACCCCTTGGCACGCGGCGAGATGTCCAGCGGCTGGACTTCGCCGGTCATCCGCACCGATTCCTCTGCGGCGATGCGGAAGGTGTCGATCAGGCGCGTGACCTCTCCTTCGCTGTCCTTGATCGGCTTGCCTGCCTCGACGCACAGCGCATAGGCGAGTTCGTCGAACCGTTCCTTGAAGCGAGAGACGCAATGCTGGAGCACGGCCTGACGCTCATAGGATGCCAGCTTGCGCATCGGCTCGGCGGCTTCGACTGCGCCCTGGATGCCGGCGTCGATCGTCCTGGCATCGGCCTGTGCGCAGCGGAAAGCGACCTTGCCGGTGAACTTGTCGGTCACCTCCAGATCGGTGTTGGGCTGCTGCGCCTCATTGTTGAGGTAGAGCGGATAGACGTCCTTCAGCATCGCCACGCGGGACTTTCCTCCAGAGCGATTTGTCGTTCGATGGAATCATCGAACGACTCGAAAATCGCGGTAAAACAAACGGCTAGAGCAGGCTTGCACTCAGCGCCTTGATCTCGTTGTTCAATATCCTGTCATTGTCCGAATAGTCGACCTGGCAATCGATCAGATGGACGCCCGGCGTGTCGAGCGTGTGACGCAACAATTCGGTCAGATGTTCGGCGCTCTCGACGCGGTGGCCGTGGGCGCCATAGGCCTCGGCATATTTGACGAAGTCGGGATTGCCGAATTCCAGGCCCCAATCCTTGAAGCCCATATTCGCCTGTTTCCAGCGGATCATGCCGTAGCTGCTGTCGTTGAGCACCAGCACGGTGATGTCGAGCTTCAGCCGGACCGCCGTCTCCATTTCCTGGCTGTTCATCATGAAGCCGCCATCGCCGCAGATCGCCATGACCTTGCGGCCGGGATAGACCATCGCGGACGCCATGGCGGAAGGAAGGCCGGCGCCCATCGTCGCCAGTGCATTGTCGAGCAGCACCGTATTCTGCTGGCGCGCGGGATAGTTGCGCGCGAACCAGATCTTGTAGACGCCATTGTCGAGGCAGATGATGCCGTCATTGGGCATCGCCTGACGCACCTGCTTCACCAGATGCGGTGGATAGATGGGAAAGCGGAGATCGTCCTCCAGGCTCGCCGTGTGCGCCACTTCGGCCTTGCGGGAAGCGAGCATCGCTTCGCAGCCCCAGCCTTGCGGGACGATATCCTCCTTCATCTGCCAGATGGCATTGGCGATATCGCCGATCACTTCGATCTCGGGAAAATAGACCGGGTCGACCTCGGCCGAGCGCGTCGAGACATGGATGACCGGGCAACCGCCGGGGCGCATGAAGAAGGGCGGCTTCTCGATCACGTCATGGCCGATATTGACGATCAGGTCCGACGCCTCGATCGCGCGGTGGACAAAATCGCCCGAAGACAGCGCCGCGCAGCCGAGGAATTTCGGATGGGTTTCGTCGATCACGCCCTTGCCGAGCTGGGTGGTGAGGAAGGGGATGCCGGTCTTCTCGACGAACTGGAGCAGCATCCGCCCGGTCATCTTGCGATTGGCGCCCGCGCCGATGACCAGGATCGGCGCCTTCGCCCTTTCGAGCATCTTGACCGCGGCGCGGACCGCCTTGGGATCGGCGGAGGGACGGCGCGCAAGGCTCGGCCGGATCGGCACGCTCTCGGTCTTTTCATCCGCCACATCCTCGGGAAATTCGAGATGGGTGGCGCCGGGTTTCTCCTCTTCGGCCAGGCGGAACGCTTCGCGGACGCGGCTGGGGATATTGTCGGCGCTGGCAAGCTGATGCGTGTATTTGGTGATCGGTCGCATCATGTCGACCACGTCGAGGATCTGGAACCGGCCCTGTTTGGATTTCTTGATCGGTTTCTGCCCGGTCACCATCAGGATCGGCATGCCGCCGAGTTGCGCATAGGCCGCGGCGGTGACGAGATTGGTGGCGCCGGGGCCGAGCGTGGCCATGCACACGCCGGTCTTGCCGGTATGGCGGCCATAGGTCGCGGCCATGAAGCCGGCCCCCTGTTCGTGCCGGGTCAGGATCAGCCTGATCTTCGAGCGACTGAGCGAATCGAGCATGTCGAGATTCTCTTCGCCGGGAACGCCGAAGATATATTCGACGCCCTCTTCCTCGAGGCACTGGACGAACAGATCGGATGCCTTGGTCATGCCGCTAGTCTCCCCCGCACGCCCCGTGGAGCGATGGATTTTGTCCAGATTGTCGCGACCCCTATGCGTCCGTGGTAATCCTGTTCGCCCGAGGAGTCATCCTCAATAGCCGCGTGCCGGATCCACCATGTTCCGCAGCGGCTCGCCGGCCAGATAATGGCGCAGATTTTCGGCGAAGAGTGCGGCGGCGCGCGGGAACAGGCGGGTCTGCGCGCGGCCCGAGAGATGCATGGTGATGATCACATTGGGCATTGCCCAGAGCGGATTCTCCGCAGGCAGCGGCTCGGGCGTGGTGACGTCGAGAAATGCGCCCGCAATCCGCCGGAGCTGCAACGCCTCGATCAACGCATCCTGATCGACCAGGTCGCCGCGTGCGATATTGACCAGCCAGGCGCTGGAACGCATCGCCGCGAAATCCGACGTGCCGAGCAATGCTTTCGTCTCCGGGGTCGAAGGGGCGGCAAGCATCACCCAGTCGAACTCGCCGAGCCGTGCGCGCCAATCGTCGGGGCCGATGACCGCCGGATCGTCGGAGGGGGACCGACGGACGCCGGTGACGCGCACGCCCAATCCCGTCAGTCTTTCGCCGATCGCCTGACCGATCGCGCCATAGCCGATCACCAGCGCGCTGCTTTCCCAGAGTTCGGCGGTGCCGGGCGACACCACCGGCCATTCGCGCCGATCCTGCGCACGCACGACCTGATGGAAGCCCTTGGCCGCTGCCATCATCCCCATCACCGCATATTCGGCGACGGGAATCGCGGCGAGTCCCGCACCGTTGGTCAGAGTGACGCCGCGCTCGGCGAGCAGGGTGAGCGGCAGCGCGTCGAGCCCGGCAAAGATGGTGGTCAGCCATTTGAGCCGGGTCGCGGCCACCGCCGCCTTGCCGACATTGGCGGGCACTTGCTGATCGAACCAGCCGATCTCGGCGGCGGGCGCGAGCGCGATCGCCTCTTCGGGCGTGGTGAACCAGTGCGCGTCGATCTCGGGCGTCAGATGCGGCTCGATCAAGGCCCGGGCAAAGGCAGGAAAGACGGCGTTGATCCTGGTCATTCGTCCATCTCCCATCTTGCCTCGGCGATCATCGGGTCAGTCGAGTGCGATCTTCCAGTCCCAGCCGAGCGGGTCGCCGTCCATGATCTCGACGCCCTGCGCCGCAAGCGTGTCGCGGATGCGGTCCGAGGTCGCAAAATCCTTGTCGGCGCGGGCCTGGCGGCGCTCGGCGATATGCGTCTCGACCTCGTCATCGGTCAGCACCGCGGCGGCAGGACGGACGCGCAGATTGGTGCGGGTCAGCGTCAGCAGGCCGAGCCCGAACACCGCGTCCATTCGCGCGATCGTTGCGCGCGACTTCTGTGCGATCGCCTTGTCGAGCAAAGGCAGCGCCTTGGGGAGGTTGAGATCGTCGGAAATCGCTTCGTCGAATGCGGACAGCAGCGTTTGATCGGCATCGCCATCGTCGTCGCCAAGCGCCGAAACCGCGATCACCCAGCGCCGCAGCCGGGTCAGCGCCGCCGACAGGCTTTCCGCGCTGAATTCCAGTTCCGACCGATAATGCGCCGAAATGCACATCAGCCGATAGGCGAGGGGATGGATGCCGCGGTCGATCAGCGACTGGAGCGTGGTGAAGCCGCCCTTGGACTTCGACATCTTGCCGCCGCGATCGACCAGGAAATTATTGTGCATCCACCAGTTGGCGCCGGTATTGGGCGTGCAGCTATGCGCCTGGTTCTGCGCGATCTCGTTGGGATGGTGGATCTCGCGATGGTCGATCCCGCCGGTATGGATGTCGAACTGGTCGCCGAGATATTTGCGGCTCATCACCGAGCATTCGAGATGCCAGCCGGGTGCGCCGCGACCCCAAGGCGAATCCCATTCCATCTGGCGGTTCTCGCCGGACGCTGATTTGCGCCAGATCGCGAAATCCTGAGCGTGGCGCTTGCCCGCGACCGGATCGATCCGGCTTTCGCCCTGATCGTCGGTGGTGCGCGCCAGCCGGCCGTAATCGGGAACGGTCGAGACGTCGAAATACAGGCCGCTGTCGAGCTCGTAGCAATGGCGCGGCGCGATATCGGTCGCGAATTCCACCATCTCGCCGATATGGTCGGTGGCGACCGACCACAGGCTGGGCGCACGGATGTTGAGATCCGCCAGATTCTGCTTGAACGCCTGGGTATAATGCGCTGCGATATCCCAGATGCTCTTGGCCTGCGCGCGCGCGGCGGCTTCCATCTTGTCGTCGCCGGCATCGGCATCGGACGTCAGATGGCCGACATCGGTGATGTTGATGACATGGGTGAGCGGCCAGCCCTTCCAGGTGAGGATGCGGCTGAGCGTGTCGGTGAAGACATAGGCGCGCAGATTGCCGAGATGCGCGTAATTGTAGACGGTGGGTCCGCACGAATAGACGCGCACGCGATCGGGATCGATCGGCGCGAACGGCCGCGCCGCGCGGGTCAGGCTGTCATAGAGGACGAGCGGTGCGCCTTGGGTCATGGCCCGTGCCAATCTCCGCAAAACGCGCCCGCGTCAACCGCCGCCGAACCCATGGATCGGGCTGCGTGCAGGATCAGGGCGGTGCCGGAGGGGGCTTGGACGGGGGT
>NZ_JBYSZM010000072.1:0-7708 GCF_058787155.1 Sphingobium sp. FW305-3-2-15-F-TSA7
TGCTGGCGGACCGGCTGTTCAACGGCGTGCGCAGCCAATGGTGGCTGCTGCCGGCGAATGGCAGCGTGCGGATCGGCGCGGATGCGATTCAGGTGCGCTTGTCGAGCGAAAGCGGCCGGCTGGATATCAACGAGGCATCGCTGGAGCGCATCGATCGGGCGCTGATGGGGCTGGGTGTGGCGGCCGGACAGCGGCGGACCATTCTGGATCGGCTGGGTGCTTATCGCGGTGCGCGGCGGATCGTCTCGTCCTTTGACGAATTGAACGCTGCGCTAAGCGGCGGGCCTGAAACCTCGGCCACATGCCTGGCGGACGTCTTCACCTTCAGTTCTGGCCTGTCAGAGCCCAGGAAAGATAGTCTGCCCCCGAGATTGGCAAGCGCACTTGGCGAGCCTGGCTCGTCGATTGCCCAAAGCCAAGCCGAAGCCGGTGCCGCTTTGCGTATTGAAGCAGCGGGTATTGATCAGATCGTACGGCTTACAAATTCTATAGACGGCATAATTACTGTATCCGCCCGCGCAATTCCACAATACTGTTTTTAGTACCGACCTTCTTCCATTTTTTTCCCTCCTCACAAGTAACAAATACTGAAAACAGAAAAATACAGCGCCAGCTCATGAATCATTGCACGAGACAGAGCATGACGATTGCAGCGATGCAGATGGCGGACATGAATGCGTGGCGCAGCGGTCGTAACGGTGCGGACACATCACTAATCTTTGGGCTTTTCCGACATATTCTCGATTTTTCTGGCGCTTCCGATGGAGGGAGATGGCATGCGCGATGGAAACCTTCGGTTCGCCTTTGAAGGGATGCAGGCGCTAATCTCTCGGTCAGCCAAGGCCGAGCGGAACAAGTCTGTGGCAACCTCGGTCGCCAAGCAGTGCGTCTGACCTGGGTACCTAGCCCCTCGCTCAGCAAAGGGTCTGCTTTGCCGTCACGGGCCGCATGGATTTTTTGAGTTCAGATTGCCTATAATGCGTCCGACAGCCTGCTTTTGAGCAGGCTCCCACTGTACGATGTTTTTAGGTGGGTGGCGTCGATCATCAACTGGTCGGCTCGCCGCCCTTCGCTGGGAGCGTTGCGAAATTCTCGCTGAACACGCCGAGCCGGATCCATCGAATGAAGTGATTGTAGATCGTCTTTAACGGCCCGTACTCGGCCGGCGCATCACGCCGCAGCGGCCCATTCCTGATCGCGAAGATTGTGCCACTGATAATCCGCCGATCATCGGCCGGGCATTCCATGAGACAGCGGGGATACCACGCGATCCGGCGCATCTCCGCCCCCGGGCAGCCAAATCAGATCCCACATTGCAACGCCTCCCCACACCGCTATTGAATCAACAGATCGCGCTTCGCGAAGCGATTTTATAGGCTCCGAGTCTGGCTTAGAACGCCCCCCTTATTACAAACTCAGCTTAGCATCCACACGCCTTGGATCAGCATTTCATCGCCCTGCAGACACGTGAATTTCTTCAACAACCATACAACTATAAAGATAACACATAAACCTATAACATCCCCATAAATTATGTCTTATCTTTTTATTTTCGCCCATCAATTAGTCAATATTTTGCACAAATCTAACACTGACATTAACATTTGCTATATAGTTGTTATTGAAGAAGAGAAAGATTCATACAACTGAGAAAGTAATTTCTCATTGCCAGATGATTTCCCAGATCTCAACAAACCGATCTGAGCATTGTGAATAATATAAAGAATAGATACAATTGCCGTAAGTGAATCATGCCATTCATCGTCAAAAAATTCACTACAACCTTTATCGACCATATCAATCGATGAAATTATACCATTCACTAAATCGTCATCCAAATCCGCCCACTTTATTTTATACGAAAGATCATACAAATTAATGCTTTCTTCTATAGCTTCTATCAATTTTCTTGGGTTTTTCAATTTCTCCTCCACCTAGCAAAACTTGGTAACCATGCAATTAACAATTTGCCTAGGATACACCCTCTCAATGTCGTTCGGCAACACTGGCGTAACAGATGTTATAGAATTACCCGGAACAAATCCAGTTAATACCTCCTCATCTCTCCTAGCCAAATCCTTTGCGATATCATTTGTGAGCCCCTCGCCCATCTGAGTGTCTATTATTCCAGGAAGGAATCTCCCATCTATAGTAATAACATAGCCACCTGCATCCGGACCCTCCGTAGCATATTTTCTAGCAACACCAAAATCTCTTGTTATTGTTACAAACTTTGAATCTACGCCGCCCATTATATGGCCGTCTGGCGTAGTTTTAGCGCTAGGATCTTTCGGCAAAATCGCACCAGTTTTCTCAATGCTTGCAATATCCCTATTAGATAATCCCTTATAAAATGTTTCTCCCTTCCTTCCCTTATCACCTGTTACAAGGGATACTATACCTCTAACAACCGAACCTATTGCAGCACGCACAGTTGAACGGCAAGCAGGCTTTGACACACATGATAATGCCCTAGCTCCTGCTTGAGCAGCTTGCTTACCGGAAGGGTCATGCATATTTATTGGATCATTTCCTACATATGCATAAAGATTTATTTGATCATCATAACCAACGGGGTCAACCTGAAGGAACCGACCGATGGTAGGCGAGTAAATGCGTGACTTATAATGATACATGCCTAGCTCAGGAATCCAAGGCTGGCCGGTATACTGGAATCGCCCGACATTGGTCGAGGCCGGAATGCCATATTCATCATAGCTGTTGATCGACGAGAGCGTACCCGTCGAGCTCGATATGCCGGTGATCGAGCCCTGGTGATCCACATAGAGCCCTCGAGGCTGGGTGAAGCCAGCACCCTCATACCATATGATTGGCGTATCATCACCATCGCGATGCACATAGCGCCGCAGCATGGTGTTCGTACCCGAGTACTCGGCCACCAGCTTGTCACCGTCATAGAGGAACTGCGTCGTACCGGCGGCTCCGCCCGAAACCTGGAACAGCCGCCCCAGCGGATCGTAAAGCAGGCTGGCGGTCGTAGCCCCGGTCGCAGAGACAAGTCGATTCTCTACGTCGTAGACGTAGGTCGATGCCCCGTCCGAGGTCAGGTTGCCGTTCGCGTCATAGCCGAATGTCGCGGCCCCGGCGGCGGTATACTGGTTGAGGCCGTTCTTCGTATATGCGCGGCTGACATTCACATTGCCCAGATAGGCATATGCATCATTGTTTCGCGCTCTCGTTACGATCTGGCTCGCCGGATTGTGCGTGAAAGTCGAAACGACATTCCCCGTGCTTCCCACGAAAAAATCGCTCAGGCTGCTCAGACGCGAAACGCCATCATAGGCGAATTGCGAGTTATCGCCGCTCATCCGGTACATGATATTCGGCCGCCCCTGATTGTCGTAGCCGGTGTAGAATAGGCTCGTCGTACCATTCTCGTTACCCGAATTCATGCGATCCATGCCATCAAATGTGTAGTTGAACTTCTGTGTGTCGGGATGCTTTATGCTTGTCCTGTTGCCGTTGGCATCATACTCATACTCCAGAATACGGCTATATCCCGCCATATTTGCCGTGGTTTTCTTCAGTTGGCCGAATCCATCATATTCATTGGTGACCCCTTCGCCACTGAGGCTATCAAACCGCGCCTTAGTCTGAAGCCCCCGCAGGTCATATTCATAATAGACGTCACGCGTGTGAACGGGATTCAGCGCGACGGGGAAAGGCGGACTGCTACGCTCTGGTACCGTCTTCACGGTCATCCGATTGAGCGCGTCATATGCGTATGTTAAACTAAGTCCCTCACGCTTCCTAAATGATGTCCGGTTACCATTTGGGTCATAGCCATACTCCTCATAATCGGAAGCGTTTACCGCCCCGGAGGTCGATAGAGCAGTTGCAGGCGTTGACGGATTATAGGATGATGCTACCGTCAACGATGGGAAGTTCCAGCGGGATAATCGATCGAAGCCGTCGTAGATATATTCGGCCTTGTTCCCGTTGGCATCCACGACAAAGCGCTGCTTGCCGTTATCGCTGTAGGCATAGGTGACGTAAGCTTGCTCAAGGTTAGGGGCTGATGTCCCAACCGCCTTACGGATCTGTAGCAACTGTGAAGCCGCATCATAAACATTCTTGGTAATTCGGTCCGGCCCCTGTGTTCCAGGCGCACCCATCGTGCAAGCGCTGACCGGCAGAGCCCCGAATACTGCAGCGTTCATTCGTATAGCGGTACATTCAAGACGGCCAGACGAATCGTAGCTGTACTGAGTTACGCGATATGGGGTCCCGCCGCTACCGACTACTTCTTTTATCTTGCGACCGGCAGTGTCGTAAACCGCATCTATAACCTGGAGGACATTGAATCCACTCCACAGCAGCGGTTTCACGCTCTCATCTTGCCATGATAATAATTCCCCTGTCTCCACTTTAGTGGTACGGCCCGCTGGATCGTAGCTTATTCGTACAGCGGCATACTTGATCACTCCCGCCCCGTCCGGATCAGGATTGATCGTGCCGGTAAGGCGGCGGTTCGCGTCGTACCGGTAGCCCGTCGTATATGGCGATGCACTCGCTTGCGCCAACGCAATCTCCGGGAACGCAGAAGCACCGCCGGCACATACCATAGCCAACGCCATGGCCGCTCGGCTCCCTGTCAAAGTATGTTGATGCCGGTTCATGCGCAGCTCCCCAGACCAGCTCGCGGCGTGGTCTCACTGATCTTGTTGCCTTTAGAATCATAAAGGTAGCATGTTCTCAACGTCAGGCCGTCAGCCGTCACCGTTACTCCACGCACCTGCAAATTATTCGGACCGCTGTTCGGACCATAATCATAAGTTGTAATGACCTCATCGCCTGCACCACCAGCACAGACGCTTCCGACGGTCGCCGTTGTCCGACAGCTTCGCTCTTCAGTCTTGACCCAGACTGGGGTCGCCGCCTGAACGTAGCTTCCCGTACCGTTCTTGATCCAGGCATAGCGCTGCGCATAAGCATATCGCTTTACCGGAGAGATCCCGCCGACTGCCGGCCCTGTTTCGGACAATACTCCGCCGTGTACTGTGTCATAAGTGTAAGCCGTTACATTACCGCGCGGATCAGTGATAGAAGTCGGCTGAGAAAAGGGACCGATTACGCGCGCCTCTGTGATGTCTGGAAGCGCGCCGGATTTTGCATGAAGCAGTGTCTGAGTGACATTTCCGCTCGAATCTCTAACATATTGAAAATAATTTCCTTCCGGTAGGGTAATTTTAGTCAGATCGCCCTGAAGGCCATAAACTCCGACTCCAGCCTGATACTCGTATAACGACGATTTACCGACGGGATTGGTATATTTAGTTACCCCTCCGAACAAATACCTTGTAGCACCAGGGTTGAGAATATCTCCATAATATTGAGCTGTATATGAATGATCCTCTGACGAGGGAGCAGAAGAATTTATGGTCATTACTCCGGCACTAAAGCTGTAGGAGTAATTAGTAGTTTTTCCATTCACATTTGCCGTGACGACCATCTGTTCAGTAACCGTACACCCTGGCGAAGATGGACACGGAATTACTACGGAGCTCGTTGTGTACGTTTTATTGTTCGATGAACTTCCGGGATATCTGACGTTTCCGAAGTTTGTATAATCCGTCGCCCCTCCCTCAGGATCCGTTACCGTTATGTAATATCCCGGAGAAGCTGAGTAAATAACCTCTGGCCAATTCATAGATAACGAACAGCTATTTGATGTTGGGTCACAATATTCATAAGCATTGTTTATCGCAACTACACGAGTAGCCTTACCCCACGATTGAAGTGTCGCGTAGTCCACTGGATTTACATCAGAAGAATAATAATATTTTAACTGATATCCTGTGTTACTAGTTATGGATTGAACGCGATGAATATTAGCTCCTAAATACGTCAGATCCTTGTAGTTATAAGTCCAAACAACTCCATTTGGAAATTTGATATAGTCAGCCAAGCTTCTTGACGAAATTGATCCACTACTACTAATATAATAGTTTAGATGGGTGAAACTAACATAAGTTCCATCCTTTCTTTTATATGAGGAGCTACCAGCAGTCGATCCTGTGGGCTTTCTCGGAGATGATGCATAGAACACCTCAGAAGAATTACCGAAAAGAACGTTTACGGTCGGCATTTTCAACCATGGCTGACTATAGGTGAGCTCGTTATCAAAATTTGTCCTAAATCCGTTAGCGCTATAATATCTAATTAGGGGCAGAGCACCTATTCCCTCACCCCCAATGGATAATTCAATTTTTTCATGATAAGGCCTACCACTTACAACATCGACACCGTTGGCATCCACGGATGGTGCGTCAGGCGGTGAACTGATGCCACCAAGGTTGACACCTTGGGCGAATAGATATCCATTTGAACAGAATACCATACTCGCTAAAATTGATTTTATCATGATTAAATTGGGTCTAAGATTCTTATTCATTCTGCACCTTAAATTTTAATATTTTTCGGTTGCTTTGTAAAATTACGACTCGTGCTCAGAAATTTTCTGATATACTATTTAAATAAATTTTATGGCGTCAGCGCATAGAAGTCCCCCACCCCGAGCCAACCGCTTTTTCTGACTCGCAAGTATCGGGCGGATGCGCCGACCGTGATCTCGGTCTTTACATCGTTGCCTGCGGTCGATATCGTCGCAACGGAGGTCCAGCTGCTACCGTCAGTGGAACGCTCCAGCACCGCCGTATTGAGATAGAGCGGCCCCCAACCGCCGAAGGACGAGTTGATCGGAACGAGGACCGCCTTGCCGACTGACTTGGCCGAGCCCAGATCCATTACGATCCACTCATCGGCTCCATTGTTGGTGCCGTGTACGCTGGTCCCGACATTGTAGATTGCGTCGCGCATCCCTGCCCCCGCGCCCGAAAGCCCAGTGTAACCACCATAGGTCGAGCTACTCGAATAAGTGGTTGGCGTGATGATCGTCGGTGCGCTAGCCGCACCTGACACCGCGTAATTGGATCGATTTCCTGCAGGATCGAAAGTCGCCGTCACCGACAGGCCGTTATTCACCGTGCCAGATGTCGACGAGGAAACCAGGCGACCTAGTGCATCATAGCTATAAGTGGCGGTTTCGCTTCCTGACGCCGTATTTGTCATCAGAAGTGTAAATCCGGACAATATGCCCAGACGGATCAATCTGCTTTTCATTTTCCCCGCGCCCGTTTTGATTCGGATGCGGCTATTGATCATTTGGAAAGTCCATTCGGCAATGGAGATAATCCAGAATCAAGCTGACAACATGGTCCATATTGGAGGTTTATATTATTTTAAGGCCAATATCCGGACATTCCCAATGCGCTTGCCTCGAAGGCCCTACAAAGCCGCGTCAGGAAAAGATCCGATCCGCCAACTTCGTGTCCGCGCCTGGAGCGCCGATCGTGAACACGATCGAGTTGCGGGATACGGGTGTGATCCTGAAAGTGGTGCCGCGCGTGAACGACAGCGGGACGATCACGCTGGATATCTCGCAGGAAGTGAGCGACGTTGCGGAGACGACGACGTCGGGGATCAATTCGCCGACGATCCAGCAGCGGCGGATATCGAGCACGGTGGCGACGCGCAGCGGGCAGATGGTGGCACTGGGCGGGCTGATCCGCGACAAGCAGACCAAGGGCCGATCGGGCATTCCGCTGCTCAGCCAGATCCCGGTCGTCGGCGGCCTGTTCGGCAACCAGACCAATATCGGCACGCGCACCGAGCTGATCATATTGCT
>NZ_JBYSZM010000073.1:0-7443 GCF_058787155.1 Sphingobium sp. FW305-3-2-15-F-TSA7
CCCTCCCCACGCTACGCGTAGGGAGGAGAGTTCTTGCTGTCTCGCGCTCCGATTGAAATCCCGGACACCAGTGCGCGCATGCGGGAATCCAGCTTCTTCTTCTTTCGGATACTTCACGGAAAAGCTGGATTCCCGCGTTCGCGGGAATGACAAAGTTGGGCCCTACGGAATCCAGCGGGCCGTTTCGCTGCCTGGCGGATCCAGTTCGCCAGCAGGTCCCCGTCGCCGTCGCCCTTTGCGATCTGGGGAGTGCCGCCCGACAGCAGGAGGGGTTCCTTCCTGGCCATCACCCTTGCTCCATCGCCCCTGACCGCCGCCCGCGCCATTTGGCGGCATAGGGCAAGGCGAACAGATACAGGCCGGTCGCCAGGAGCAGGAAGAGCGGGGGCAGCGGCGAGAGCGTGACCCAGAGCGGCGGCTGTCCCTGCGTCATCATGGCGAAGTTGAGGATGACGGTCAGCGTAAAGACGATGGACAGCCAGCGGTGGATCCGCCGGATCCAGTTGTTCCAGTTCATTCGGGCCTCCTCTCAAAAAGGGACTGCGGCGCTCGACGTCAGTCGATGCGTGCCAGAAGCTGTTCGAGCGCGTTCAGGAAGCGCGGCCAGCCGCCCTTGGCGCCGTGATAATAAAGCGGCTGATCGGGGCGGAAGCCGGTCTGTTCCATGCGCAGCCGGGTGCCCGTGTCGATGGGCGTGAGCGTCCAGGTGACGATGCTTTTCAGATCGTGATCGCCCCATGTGTAGGACAATGTCCTGTGCGGCTCGAGCGTCAGCAGCTCGCAATCGACCGAGCCCCAGTCCGCGCGGAAATCGAAACGATGGCCCAGCACCGGTTCGAAGCTGGTCTTCATCAGCCATTCCTCGATCAGATGGGGCAAAGTGAGTGCGCGCCAGATCTTCTCCGGCGGATGGCCAAGCTCCCGCTCGACGACGATCGAGCGCGTTTCGGTCGATGTTTCGGTCATTGATCCATTCTCTGCAGCAGGTCTTCAAGACCGTCGAAGCGGCTTTCCCAGAATCCGGTCATCCGGCTGGTCCAGTCGATCAACGGGGTCAGGGCGCCGAGCTGGGCGCTGTAATGCGTCTGGCGGCCCTGATGGCGGTCGAGCACCAGCCCGGCCTGCTTGAGCACGCCGAGATGCTTGGAGACCGCGGGTTGCGAGACGCCGGCGCGGGCGGTCAGCGCACCGACCGTCTGTTCGCCGTCGCGGCACAGCTGTTCGAAAATGGCGCGCCGCGTCGGATCGCCGAGCGTCTTGAACAGCATATCGTGGGCCTGAAGCATAGGAACGCATAACTCGCTGGCTATCGATTCGATCGATAACCAGCGAGTTATAGGTGAGTCAATCGGCCGAAACGTGCGGTAGCGCGATCGCCATGATCCCAACCATGGTCATATTGACGTATATCCTTGGATATATGTCTGAAATTCAAATACTTAACCATGGAACCTTAATCTTATCGCAAGGATTGAAGCCGATCATGATGGGAGAGTGACATGGTCGAGATACGTGAAGTCGAAGTCGAGCGGCGTGGCGGTGGTGTTGTCGTGTTGCTGGCATTTATTGCCGTCGCGATCATCGCGGCCGCCGCCTATTTTCTCGTCTTCAACGAGAAGCGGGAAACGAATGCGGTGACCGGTGCCGCGAAGGAAGTCAGCCAAGCCGCGGAATCGGTCGCGGATTCGGCGAAGGAAAAATAGCCTGTTGCTGCAGGCCACGCGCTGAGCCCGGGAAACCGCCGGCGCGACTGTGGGGCTTACGGAGACGTAAGGAGCTTGCGGCATTGAGGGGCGGCCAATCCAGGTCGCCCCTCTTTTGTCTTCGCTATGCCGCGCCGCATCAATAGCGGTCGTGCAGCCGCACCCAGCTCATCGTACCACCGGTTTCGTTGCGGCCCTTCGGGGTCAGGTCGAGCCAGTTGAACGCGCCCATCAGCAGTTCCGTGCCGCGATGATAGGTGGAGTAGCTGTGGAAGATGTCGCCATCCTCGCCCTTCACGAAGATGCTGACGCCGAACATGTCCGGACTGTTGTGGATCACGGTGCCGTAATTGTAGATCGCGCGGCCGGCGGCGCGATCCTCCGCCGTGAACGACACGCCGAAATCGAAGTTGAAATCGCTGTCGGCGGAGGACAGCCAGGCAAAGCGCCAGCCCATCCGTTTCCGGACATCCTCGATGCGCTGAAGCGGCGCGTGCGAGATCGCGGCGAAGGCGAGATCGGCATGTTCGAAATGCTGGCGCGCCGCATCGACATGATCGACGGTGAACGAACAGCCCGGGCAGATATGATCGGATCCCGGCGTCAGCATGAAATGATAGATTGCGAGCTGGCTGCGTTCACCGAACAGGTCGGCGAGCGTGGTTTCGCCTGCCGGCCCTTCGAAGACATAGGGCTTGTCGATCCTGACCCATGGCATTTGCCGGCGTTCGGCGCGCAGCGCGTCGAGATCATGGGTGATGGCACGCTCACGGGCGAGAAGCGCCTTGCGCGCGGTGAGCCAGTCTTCGCGCGAAACGATGGGGTGGGACATGGTCGGTCTCCTTCAATGGGTCGGTTGGGGTTGGGGAGCCGGGCCGCGACGGGATGCGCGCTTCAGCCAGGCGGGAGGTGGAAAAGGCTCATCAGCAGATACATCCAGGCCATGGCATCGACCGGCAGAACGCCCGACGTTGAGGAACAGATCGGTATCCGCGGCGCATCGGCCGCCGCGACCCATGCCATGAGTGCGAATGTCGGCGCGGCGGCGAGGCCGAGCCAGTGCGCGGAGCGCGTCATATGCGGTCTCTCCATCATGTGCCGTTTCCGGCGGTTGCAGAACCGATCGGGGGTGTAGGGCGGGCGGCGCGACGGGTGGGAGTGACAAGTGTGTCGCGATTTCGCCGGGCGTTCGGGGACGGGAATTCCGATGACAGCGCCAGGGCGAGCGTGCACATCATCGCGATCGGGGCAGGGGGCGCATGGTATGACGGTATCGCGGCAATGACCGGGTTCGGGCTGATGGCGGCCGCCGCCGTCATGGTTCCGGCGATATTGGTGGCAGTGGTGCCGCGCCGGTGGATGGGCCGGGCCATGTTCGGCTGGGTGGTTTCCCCGGTCATTGCCTATATCGGCGTGCTCGGCTGGGAAGCGATGACGCGGACCGGCGTCGAGCATGGTTTCGCCAATGCGCTGCTCGGCTTTTCGCTGATCAGCGCGATCTTCGTGCTTCCCTGGGCGATCGCCTGTGCGATGGGCTTTGCGATCGGGCTTGGGCTGAGGCGACTGTTTCGCGGAGCAGCGACGCCGGCAGCCGGGTCGGCACCCGAACCGGTTGCCGCGTCGCCGCCGATCGCCTTCGCCGTCCCCGCCGTCAACGCATCGTCCGACGCGACTGCGTGGCGCGAAGCGCATATCGGTTTTTCGGACGATGGCCTGGCGATCGGCGGGCTCGATGTGTGGACGCATGAATGGCGGAGGGTCGACACGCCGCCGCTCAGCCTGTGCCATCCGGCCCATCCGCAGCAGATGCACCAATTCACGGTGTACGAGATCGAGGAGGGGGCTTCGGTCGCGCGCTTCGCGGTGAGCGAACTCTCCAATGGCGTCTGGGGGTTTTACGTGCCGAAAGGCGATCCGGTCGAAATGCGCGGATCGTCGGCCGATCGGTCGCCCGACCCGAACCATCGCCATATCTCACCCGACGGCACGATCCGGATCGACATCGCCGCGGTGGAATGGGGCAATTCGCATTGGGTGAACACGCCGCGCGTCATCGATATCGCCAGCGGCCGGGTGATACTCGATCTGTGGGGCACTGATTGGGACGCCGGCATATCCTGGCCGGGCAATCGCCGTGTCGCGCTCGATTTCCGGCGCTATCATTTCAGTGGCGATCTGACGATCGAACTCGATCTGGCGCAGGATCGCTACGCCATCACGCGCGAGCCCGGCGGGATTGCGCCGCTTCCCTCCGGCCCGCTGGCCGAGGCGGCGGATGCCATGGAGGCATCGGGACGGCGAACCGCCGCCTTCGCCGCGCAGGGCAATGCGGGCCGGCCGGTGTGGGATGCGGATACCAAGCCGGGACCGTGGGCGGCGTGGCGGACTGCGCTGCTGATCCTGCTGGTCGCGGCCGTCCTGATCGCCATTGCGGCGGCCATCGCGATCCGTTCGGAGCCCGAGCCCCGGCCGGGCCTGATCCGCGAGATACCCAGGCCGCGGCTTTCGGCGCCGGAGCGGGGGGAGCCGGGTGGCCGGCAGACTTCGCATTATTCCGGCGAAGGCGCATTGCCGTCCGGGATTTCATTTGGAGCGCGAGCCGGCACCCGCCAGCCAGAGGCTGGCGGTGGAGGGGAAATGGGATGCAGTCGCCGTGCGTGACTTTCGAGCAGGATTCTCGCGGGATTCCCGGCAGCTGCGCGAAGCATGATCCATCGCATTTCCCCTCCACCACGCGACTCTGTCGCGCGGTTCCCCTCCCCACGCTGAAGCGCGGGGAGGAGAGGCTTCACCGCGAAAACGTCCAGATCCTGTCTCGACAGCAAGATGACCGATGGCATCGAGCGGTGTCGAAATGCGGCTTATTTTTTCCCAAGGCCGCGCGCGCGATTGCCACTATGGGATGCCGCGTCTTATGGAGCGTGCCATGAAAAAAGCATGGCTCCTCGCACCGCTCGCGCTGCTGCTTCTCGGCAATGGCGCACCCTCCACCGATTACAGCGCGCGCGTCGCGGCGATCCTGAAAAAGACGCCGCTGATCGACGGCCATAATGACTGGCCCGAGACGATGCGCGAACGCGAGGGCGATGCGCGCTGGACGCTCGACCTGCGCGAGGGCTGGGACAAGAAACCCGTCCCCTACAACACCGACATCGCGATGCTGCGCAAGGGCATGGTCGGCGGCCAGTTCTGGTCGGTCTACGTCTCGGCCAACCTGCCCGGGCTGGAACAGGTTCAGGAAACGCTGCAGCAGATCGACCTCGTCAAGAATATCGTCGCGCGTTACCCCAACGACTTCGCACTGGCGCGCACCGCAGCCGACGTCCGCCGCATCCATGCATCCGGCCGGATCGCGTCGATGCTGGGCGTCGAGGGCGGCGGCCAGATCAACGGCGATCTTTCGATCCTGCGCACCTATGCGGAACTGGGCGCCGGTTATCTGACGCTCACCCATTCGCGGACGATCGAATGGGCGGATTCCGCGACCGACAATCCCAAGCATGGCGGGCTGACGCCGTTCGGCGAAGCGGTGGTGCACGAGCTCAACCGCCTGGGCATGCTGGTCGACCTGAGCCATGTCAGCGAAGAGACGATGCAGGATGCGCTGCGAATTTCGAAGGCGCCCGTCATCTATTCGCATTCGGGCGCCCGCGCGCTCGACGATCATCCGCGCAACGTATCCGACGAGACGCTGAAGCTGGTCGCGCAGAATGGCGGCGTGGTGATGGTGAATTATGCGCCCGCCTATGTGACCGACGCCTATCGCCGCTGGGACGCCGATCGCGGCGCCGAGCGTGCGCGGCTGAACATGCCGCCGTTCGGCGGCCTGTTCATCGGCCAGCCCGAAAAGGCCAAGGCCGCGATGGACGAATGGGATCGCAAGAACCCGCGCCCCAAGGTGACGCTGAGCGACGTCGCCGACCATATCGACCATATCGCCAAGGTGGCGGGCGTCGACCATGTCGGCCTGGGTTCGGATTTCGACGGCACCGGCAACGAGCTGCCCGAAGGGTTGCAGAACGCGACCACCTATCCCGCGCTGATGGCCGAATTGCTGCGTCGCGGCTGGAAGGACGCGGACGTCGCCAAGGTGGCGGGCGGCAATGTGCTGCGCGCGATGGAAGGCGCCGAGAAGACGGCGGCGGCGATGAAGGGCGAATTGCCGGGTACGATGCAGCTGAAATGAGCCGCCGGCGGACCGAATGATGGCGCGTGCGGAGACGCGGAGGGGCATCTTCTCCTTCGCGTCTTCGCGCTTTCGCGTGAACCCGATGAGTTCGGTGCAGCCGGCGAATCCGCACGGCGCACGAAGCCTGTTTCGAGCGAAGTCGAGAAGACGCGAAAGCGCGAAGGAGAAGCTGGGCTTCTCAGCTTTCGCGAAAATCCCGGGCGGCAACGGGCTTCGGCGCCTTGTATCTCCAAAATGGATGAAATTTGGGCGGAACCGATCCGCGTCTGGCCGGTTGAACTCGCCGACAATCCTGCCCGGCGCCCCCACGGCCGGGCATATCTTGCCCCGGCGCCCCACCGCCGGGGCAAATTTTTATGCGTCAGGCGGGCGTCATCGCAATTGTTTGCTGCGCGCCCGGGTGACGTCGACCCAGCATCGGGCGACCACCACCGCCGCCATCGATCCGCCGCGATAGCGATCGCCCTTCGCAAGGCAGTTGCGGTCGCGGTTCCGGAGCCACAGTCGTTGTTCGTCGAGCAGGCTTTGCCGCGCGGCGGGTTTGAGCTTCGCGCGGCGCGCCTTGTAGCGCGCGCTCATCTGCGCATCGGCGACGCGCAGGTCGTGCGCGGCGCAATGCTGCATGTCGACCGTGGAATCGCACTGGCGCGGCGGCGGATCGCGGAACGCCGGGTTGGCCATGAAGGCGCCGGCGCTTTGCGCGGAGGCGGGCGTCGCGAACAGGACGGCGAGGGTTGCGCAGGCGAGGGGCAGGGTGGTGCGGATCATCGATGGGCCTCCTGCGGGCGTAACTGTCCGAGCTGGTGTTGGATCCATGGCCCGGCAACCAGGCCTCTCCTCCCTGCGCGTAGCGTGGGGAGGGGGACCGCCCCGGCGCAAGCCGTGGTGGTGGAGGGGAATTGCGATGCTTGGCTCTACGCAGAATCTGCAGGAAATCACTCAGTAAGGGCTATTTGAGAGGCCTGCGCGGCGGCAGCATCGTATCTCCCCTCCACCACGCGACTGCGTCGCGCGGTCCCCCTCCCCATCTTTGATGGAGAGGAGAAAGACGGTACACGCCCACCGATCACACCGGCAGGACAAATTCGATCGGGGCGATGAATTCGATCTTGTCGCCGGGCACGTCGGCGGGGGCCCTGGGATAGGGGGAGGCGCGGCGCATCATGGCGCCGGCTTCCTCGTCGAGCGCGCCATTGCCCGATCCCTTGAGGATCATCCCTTCGAGCAGCACGCCCGCGCGGTCGATGACGAAGCGGACGCGGACGATGCCTTCCTCGCGGCGCATGCGGGCGCGGCGGGGATAGGTCTTGTGCGCGTAGAGCCAGGACCTGACCTTTGCGGCGTAGCTGCGGCTGGTGCCGGGCGGGGTGTTGGCGTCGAGCCCGTCGGCGGCGCCGCGCCGGGCGGGCGGTGCCGCGGCGGAGGCGGCGGAGATTGCCGGCCGGCCGCCGGCCGCCGGGCTGGGTGCAGCGGGTGCTGCGGCCTGGACCGGCCGGGTCAGCATGGCGGGTGCGGCGATGGGTGGCGGCGGCGTGGTTTGCGGGATCGGGG
>NZ_JBYSZM010000074.1:2500-5484 GCF_058787155.1 Sphingobium sp. FW305-3-2-15-F-TSA7
AAGCGTCGGTGAGGTGTGAGCAACCTTTGACCCGACGATTTCCGAATGGGGAAACCCATCCTCACCATTTAATTCCAGGTCTGAGCAATCAGTGTTGGAGTTAAATGGGAAAGGATATCACCTTAGTGAATAAAATAGCTTTGGTGAAGCGAACCCGGAGAACTGAAACATCTCAGTACCCGGAGGAAAAGACATCAACCGAGATTCCGTTAGTAGTGGCGAGCGAACGCGGACCAGGCCAGTGCCTGATATTCAACTAGCAGAAGCTTCTGGAAAGTAGCACCATAGCGGGTGACAGTCCCGTATGCGAAAGTGATGTATCAGGACTTGAGTAGGGCGGGGCACGTGAAACCCTGTCTGAATATGGGGGGACCACCCTCCAAGCCTAAATACTCGTGCATGACCGATAGCGAACTAGTACCGTGAGGGAAAGGTGAAAAGCACCCCGATGAGGGGAGTGAAACAGTACCTGAAACCGAATGCTTACAAGCAGTTGGAGCCCCCTTGAGGGGTGACAGCGTACCTCTTGCATAATGGGTCTGTGACTTAGTGTATCAAGCAAGCTTAAGCCGTTAGGTGTAGGCGCAGCGAAAGCGAGTCTTAATAGGGCGACTGAGTTTGATGCATTAGACCCGAAACCCGGCGATCTAGGCATGACCAGGTTGAAGGTGGGGTAACACCCACTGGAGGACCGAACCGTTTAATGTTGAAAAATTATCGGATGAGTTGTGTTTAGGGGTGAAAGGCCAATCAAGCCGGGAAATAGCTGGTTCTCCGCGAAATCTATTGAGGTAGAGCCTTGGATGAATACCGTTGGGGGTAGAGCACTGGATGGGCTAGGGGGTCGCGAGATCTACCAAACCTAACCAAACTCCGAATACCAACGAGTAATATCCAGGAGACAGACGGCGGGTGCTAAGGTCCGTCGTCAAAAGGGAAACAGCCCTGACCTACAGCTAAGGCCCCCAAATCGTATCTAAGTGGGAAAGCATGTGGGACTTCCAAAACAACCAGGAGGTTGGCTTAGAAGCAGCCATCCTTTAAAGAAAGCGTAACAGCTCACTGGTCTAAATAAGAGGTCCTGCGGCGAAGATGTAACGGGGCTCAAGATACGTGCCGAAGCTTAGGGTGTGTAGCAATACACGCGGTAGCGGAGCGTTCCGTAAGCCTGCGAAGCCGAAGGGTAACCGACGGTGGAGGTATCGGAAGTGCGAATGCAGACATGAGTAGCGATAAAGAGGGTGAGATGCCCTCTCGCCGAAAGACCAAGGGTTCCTGCTTAAAGCTAATCTGAGCAGGGTGAGCCGGCCCCTAAGACGAGCCCGAAGGGGGTAGTCGATGGGAACCACGTTAATATTCGTGGGCCTGGTGGTGTGTGACGGATCTCGTAAGTTGTCAGTCCTTATCGGATTGGTCTGGCTTCGAAGAGGTTCCAGGAAATAGCCCCACCGTATAGACCGTACCCGAAACCGACACAGGTGGTCTGGTAGAGTATACCAAGGCGCTTGAGAGAAGTGTACTGAAGGAACTCGGCAAATTGCCTCCGTACCTTCGGAAGAAGGAGGCCCCACATCAAGGCAACTTTTTGTGGGGGGCACAGGCCAGGGGGTAGCGACTGTTTAGCAAAAACACAGGACTCTGCTAAGTCGGCTTCAAGACGACGTATAGGGTCTGACGCCTGCCCGGTGCTGGAAGGTTAAGAGGAGGGGTGCAAGCTCCGAATTGAAGCCCCAGTAAACGGCGGCCGTAACTATAACGGTCCTAAGGTAGCGAAATTCCTTGTCGGGTAAGTTCCGACCTGCACGAATGGCGTAACGACTTCCCCACTGTCTCCAGTACATGCTCAGCGAAATTGAATTCTCCGTGAAGATGCGGAGTACCCGCGGTTAGACGGAAAGACCCCGTGCACCTTTACTGCAGCTTCAGAGTGGCATTAGGAAAGAATTGTGTAGCATAGGTGGGAGGCTTTGAAGCCGGGGCGCCAGCCCTGGTGGAGCCAAAGGTGAAATACCACCCTGTTGTTTTCTGATGTCTAACCTCGCACCGTTATCCGGTGCAGGGACCCTCTGTGGCGGGTAGTTTGACTGGGGCGGTCGCCTCCTAAAGAGTAACGGAGGCGCGCGAAGGTTGGCTCAGGACGGTTGGAAACCGTCTGTTAGAGTGCAATGGCATAAGCCAGCCTGACTGCGAGACTGACGAGTCGAGCAGAGACGAAAGTCGGTCATAGTGATCCGGTGGTCCCTCGTGGAAGGGCCATCGCTCAACGGATAAAAGGTACGCCGGGGATAACAGGCTGATAACCCCCAAGAGCTCATATCGACGGGGTTGTTTGGCACCTCGATGTCGGCTCATCACATCCTGGGGCTGGAGCAGGTCCCAAGGGTTTGGCTGTTCGCCAATTAAAGTGGTACGTGAGCTGGGTTCAGAACGTCGCGAGACAGTTTGGTCCCTATCTGCCGTGGGCGTCGAAATTTGAGAGGAGTTGACCCTAGTACGAGAGGACCGGGTTGAACATACCTCTGGTGGACCTGTCATCGTGCCAACGGTGCAGCAGGGTAGCTATGTATGGACGGGATAACCGCTGAAAGCATCTAAGCGGGAAGCCTCCCTCAAGATAAGATTTCATAGAGCCGTCGGAGACCACGACGTTGATAGATTGGATGTGGAAGCGCAGTAATGCGTGGAGCTAACCAATACTAATTGCTCTATTCGCGTTCGAGAGTCCCACCATCAATGACAGCCCTGGGCTATCATTGCGGTCGGATGTAAAAACGCAGCCCAATGAATTGGTCTTTATGTGCACGGTATCGATTTTTAAGAACAACACCCGCATGCGCCTGCTTCATAGCTTGGTGGCCATAGCGTCAGTGACCCACCCGATCCCATCTCGAACTCGGCCGTGAAACCTGACTGCGCCGATGGTACTATCGCTTAAGCGCTGGAAGAGTAGGTCGCCGCCAGGCTTTGCAGCAGGCGCATCCGGG
>NZ_JBYSZM010000075.1:0-3735 GCF_058787155.1 Sphingobium sp. FW305-3-2-15-F-TSA7
GAAGCTGGACGTGGGCAGCAACGGCACGATCGCGGATGTGGACAGCACGAACTTCGACGGCGGCACGCTGACGGTTGCGATCACGGGCGGTGCGGTTGCGGCACAGGACGAACTGGTGATCGACACGACGGGCAGCGTTATGGTCGTCGGCAATGCGGTGTCGGTGGGCGGCACGCAGATCGCGACCTTTACGGGCGGCACGGGCGGTGCGGCTCTGGTCTTCACCTTCGATCCCGATGCGACCCCGGCCGCGGTGCAGACGCTGGTGCGGGCACTGGGCTATAGCAACTCGGGCGGGATCAGCCCGACCGAGGGTCTGCGCACGCTGACCTGGACTTTGGTCGATGGCGACGGCACCGCGAACAGCGGCGCGGACACGCTGAGCTTCACGACGACGGTCGATGTGCAGGCGATCAACGATGCGCCGGCGGGCACCGACGCGACCTATACGATCAACGAGGACGCGACCTACACGTTCAACACGGCGAGCTTCGGCTATAGCGACGTCAACGGCGATAATTTCACGGGGGTGAAGATCACCACCGCGCCGGTGCCGGGGACCTTGTGGTTCGACAAGGATGGCGCGGGCGGCGATCCGGCGGCGGTGGTGACCGACGGCCAGATCGTCAGCGCGGCGGATATCGCCTTGGGCCGGCTCTATTACACGCCGCTCCAGGACGGCAACGGCGTACCCTTCTCGAGCTTCACCTTCCAGGTGCAGGACGATGGCGGCACCAAGAATGGCGGCCAGGATACCGACCAGAGCGCGAACACGATCACCTTCAACGTCAGCGCGGTCAACGACGCGCCGGTGAACACGGTGGCGGTGGCGCAGAGCATCAACGAGGATGGCAGCTTCACGCTGACGAACCTGAAGGTGTCGGACGTCGATGCGACGACGCTGAAGGTGACACTGTCGGTGGCGCATGGCACGCTGGCGCTCAACAATATCGCGGGCCTCGCCTTCAGCGATGCGCAGGGCGATGGCAGCATGTCGTTCACCGGCACGATCGCGGACATCAACACCGCTTTGGGCCTGGGGCTGGTCTATACCCCCAATACCAATTTCAACGGCAGCGACGCGATCTCGTTCGTGACCAGCGATCTTGGCGCGACGGGATCGGGCGGCACGCAGGTCGACAGCGATTCGATCGCGATCGCGATCGCTGCGATCAACGATGCACCGGTGGTATCGGGCGACGGCACCGAAGCGGCGGCGACGATCAACGAAGACAGCCCGGGCGCCGGCCAGACCGTCAGCACGCTGTTCGCAGGGCAATATTCGGATGCGGCCGACAACCAGGTGCCCAATGGCGGCGCCTCGTCGCCGGGGTCGTTCTCGGGGGTTGCGGTCACCGCCAACGGCTCGTCGGCGGGCACCGGCCAATGGCAATATCATAATGGCGCGATCTGGGTCGATATCGGCAGCGTGTCGGACGCGGCGGCGAAGCTGTTCAACAGCAGCACGCTGTTCCGCTTCAACCCGGCGCTCGACTTCAACGGCGCGGCACCGACACTCACCGTGCACCTGATCGACAACGCGCTGGGCTTCGGCATCGTCGATGCGCAAGTCGTCAATGCCACGGTGACCGGCGGGACCACGGCCTATTCGTCGGGCACGGTGGTGCTGAGCCAGGCGGTCGACGCGGTCAACGATGCACCGGTCAACACGGTGCCGGGCACGCAGAACATCAACGAGGATGGCAACTTCACGCTGTCGACGGGCAATGCCAATGCGATCAGCGTATCGGATGTCGATGCGGGCACGCTGACCGTCACCTTGTCGGTTGCGCATGGCACGATGACCTTGGCGAGCACGGCGGGCCTCAGCTTCATCTCGGGCGACGGCACGGACGACGCGTCGCTGAGCTTTACGGGTACGGCATCGGCGATCAACGCGGCGCTGGGCACGGGCCTCAAATACACCGCGACCGCCAATTACTTCGGCAGTGACACGCTCTCGATCTCGACCGCGGATGGCGGCCAGACCGGCAGCGGCGGCACGAAGACCGACAATGACACGATCACGATCAACATCGCCTCGGTCAACGACGCGCCCTCGGGTGCGGACAAGACGCTGACCGGCAGCGAGGACGATCCGGTGATCTTCACGACCGCCGACTTCGGGTTCACCGATCTGGTGGAGGGCAATGGCTTTGCCGGGCTGGTCGTGTCGACGGCGCCGGGGCAGGGCAAGCTCTATGTCGATGCCGACGGCATCGGTGTCGGCGCTGCGGCGGTGCAGGTGAATGCCGGCGGCTTCGTCAGCGCGGCGGATATCGCAGCCGGTCACTTCTACTTCCAGCCCGATCCAGACGAGTTCGGGACCAACTATGCCAGCTTCACCTTCAAGGTGAAGGATGATGGCGGCACGGCCAATGGCGGGGTGGATACCGACCAGAGCGCGAACACGATCACGCTGAACATCGAGCCCGACAATGTGCCCCCGGTGGTTGACCTCAACGGCACCAAGGCGGGCGGGATCAACTTCACGACAAGCTATACCGAGAATGACCCCGGCATCGCGATCGGATCGAAGATCAGTGTCGTTGAGCCCGATGAGGGCCTGGGCGACCTGATCGAAAGCATGACGGTGACGCTGACCGATGCGGCGACGGGCGACACGCTGGTGTTCGCCGATCCGCTGCCGGGCGGGTTCGGCTCGGTCATCGCCAGTGGCGGCGGCACGATCACGATCACGGTGACCGGCCCTGGCACGGGGGCGCAGTACCAGGCGATACTCGCGAGCATCCGCTATGCGAACAGCACCGAGGAACCGGCAGCGGCCGGTGCGGACCTGACGCGGACGATCACGGTGGTGGTCAATGACGGTCTGGTCGACAGCGCAGTGGCGACGGCGACGATCAATATACTCGACGTCAACGATGCGCCGACGGGCACGAGCAGCACGATCGGTGCGACCGAGGATGTGGCGCGGCTGCTGTCGGTGGGCGACTTCGGCTATGGCGATGTCGACGGCGACGCGTTTATCGCGGTGCGCATCGACAGCGTGACGGGTGGTGCGATCTATTACGACGCCGATGGCGCGGGGGGTGCCGCACCGGTGCTGGCGACACTGCCGGCGACCTACAGCACCGCCGATATCGCGGCGGGCAAGCTGAGCTTCGTGCCGACGCTCAACCTCAACGGACTGGCGGCTGGCAGCATCGTGTTCGCGGTGCAGGATGATGGCGGGACCGCCAATGGCGGGCAGAACACCGACCAGAGCCCGAACACGCTGACGATCGACATCGCGGCGGTCAACGACACGCCGACCAATCTGGTGATCGACGATGTCGAGGTGAACGAGCTTGCTCCGATCGGCACATTGGTGGGCACGGCGTCGGCATTCGACGTGGATGGCGACACGCTGACTTACAGCCTGTCGGGTCCGGGTGCGGGCAACTTCACGATCGACGCCAATGGTGCGCTCAGGACGGCGGCGGTGCTCGATTATGCGAATGCGGCGAGCTACGACCTGGTCATCCGTGCGACCGATCCCGATGGTCTCTATGTCGAGATCCCGGTGACGATCCTGGTCAACGACACGCCGGTGGCCAATATCGACGGGATCGCGGTCAATGAGGATGTGACGACGGGCAACCTCGCCGCGACGCTGCTCGGCAACGACACCGACAATAATGGCGATGTGCTGACGATCACGAGCGTCAACACCAGCGGCACGCTGGGGACGGTGATCTTCGACGCGGGCACCCAGACGCTGAAATATGTCGC
>NZ_JBYSZM010000076.1:0-2754 GCF_058787155.1 Sphingobium sp. FW305-3-2-15-F-TSA7
GGCGACGCGGCGTTCCTCAGGCGCCTTGAGGTCGAAAACGGACGCAGCTTCATCCCTGCAAAGCGCGGGCCGAAGCCAGGTGAGAATTAAGTGCACTGTCACCGTAATTGCATATGGGGCTCGCTGCCATCCTCAGCCTGCACGCCCGGTACAACCGGAACCGCCGGGCCCGACCGGATCTCCAAAAAATATTATGATGCCGCGGGTCAGGTAACGAAGGTTCAAACCGCCTATGGCACGACGGAACAGTCGGATGAGGTACAATATAGCTACACGGACAACGGCCTACGCGCGAGCGCGTCGGATGGCGAAGGCAATCCCTCAGTCTATCAATATAACGGGTACGATCGGCTTTTGGCGCTCTACTACCCGACGACAAATCACACCGGTGTAAATTGGGCCGATTATGAGGCCTACACCTACGACGCCAACGGCAACATCACAATTGTCCGGCGCCGTGATGGCCAAAATATCGCGTTCACTTATGACAAGCTGAATCGGCGTACCGTTGTCGATCCGGCGGGTAGCGCGACAGCCAGCGAGCCCACCGTAACCTCCAGCTACGACAATCTGGGCCGCCTGACCCTGGCACTGGCATCGACGGGCCAAAAGGCCGAATTTGGCTATGACGCTCTTGGCCGCAGAACCAGCGAAGCAAGCTATTGGGCGACCAAGACGATGCAGTACGATCTGGCCGGTCGTCGGACCCGGCTCGACTGGCATGACGGCTTCTACGTGAACTATGATTATGATGTGACCGGCAATGTCACCGCCATTCGCGAGAATGGGCTGACCTCGGGCATCGGGGTTCTCGCCACCTATACATATGACAATCTCGGCCGAAGGACCGGAATTACCAGAGGCAATGGTACGACGAGCACATATGGATATGATGCCGTCTCCCGCCTCAACTCCCTTGTCCAGAATCCGGCAGGCAGCACCTATGACCTGGCACTGGCATTCACCCACAATCCCGCCGGTCAGATTGCGACAACGACGCGCTCGAACGATCTTTATGGCTGGACCAGTCACTATAATGTGGACCGTCCCTATACGATCAACGGGCTCAATCAGGCGACCGCCGCGGGACTGGTCTCGCTGGGTTACGACGGGCGCGGCAACCTGAGCAGCTCAGGATCGAACACATATGCCTATAATCAGCTTAATCAGCTCAGCCTGCGAAATGGCTATGCCATTTATTACGACCCGTTGGGACGCTTCATGTACGCCTCGCCCACGGCGCTCTTCCTGGACTATGACGGCGGCGCATTGATCAGTGAGCTTGTTGACGGAACATCGACGGTGGCGCGCCGTTACGTCCATGGCCCAGGCATGGACGAGCCATTGGTGTGGTACGAGGGATCGGGTACAACCGACAGGCGATGGTTGCATGCCGACGAGCGCGGGAGCATCATCGCCATAAGCAACGACAGTGGCGTTGTGACCAACATCAACAGCTATGACGAATATGGCATACCTGCCGCGACCAATGTGGGCCGCTTCCAATATACTGGACAGACATGGATTCCCGAGCTTGGCATGTATAATTACAAGGCGCGCATCTACTCCCCCACGCTCGGCCGGTTCATGCAGACCGATCCGATCGGGTATGCGGCAGGCATGAACCTATATGCGTATGTGTCCGGGGATCCCATCAATCTGACCGACCCATTGGGGTTGAATCCGGATGATGCATGCTTCACTGAATACCAAGGTACGGACGCCTGTCCGGTAGTTGGCCGTAGGCCATTGGATTCGTGGGCCCCTACCAGCATCTACGGCGATCGGGATCGTGAAGAGCGAGGGGCTCGCCCACGTGGCGGCGCGCCAAGTAATGGACAGGGATGCTCGCAGGCCGTCCTTGATGCAGCTAATCTGTTGGCCGATCTTTCCGAAAGTGCTGGTAAAGTCGGAGATGGTTTCATCTACGCTGCAGGTGGTGTAGCTATGGCTAGCGCTATCACGGGTGCGACAGTTATTGGCGCTCCGGTTGCTGCAGGAGAGGGGCTGACCGCAGGTGGGCTGGCAACCTTCGGTCTAGGCGTGAAGTTATTGGCTGGTGCAGGTAAATGGCTTGGAAACAGTATAGCCGCGATTGAAACTGGCAACCAAAGCGGCTTCTTTGGTGCGCAAGCGGAAGCGGTCTTTGGCTCGGTGCCGGGCAGAGGCGGCACTGCCGGCAATGTTGTGCAGGATGCTGTGGCAGGCGGAGTCAGTTCCGCCTTAGGTGCAAAGCCCAATCCACGCAGTTGCTCATAGAGGCAAATATAGAAATGTCTGAAATTTTTGCAATCGGTTCGATTCTTGTAGTAATCTTGTCGAGAAGATTTCTACTAAAATACATGACAAGAATCTCAAATTATCACGGAAATATTAAGGTAGACGTTTCAGCGATGGTTACCGCTTTCATATTTCTTAATCCATTGTTATTTACATTGATAGCGAAGTGGATTGATGAACCTATTGTTACCGCTTTGATATTTTTTTGCGGTATATTATTCTTTGGAACCTATGTGATTGTTGGGATATTCAGAGAGTTTAAATCTGCAAATATGGGAAATAGATATCCCTGAATTACGTTGGAATTACGGTGACAGTGCACTAGAATTACGGTGACAGTGCACTAAATTGACAGGAGGTGCCGGGCGTTGAAGGATGCGACATGGCCCGCCTCTCCCGAGTCGTCGTTCCGGGACTCCCCCACCACGTCACCCAGCGTGGCAATGGGCGCGCACAGACCTTCTTCGACAATGC
>NZ_JBYSZM010000077.1:0-1712 GCF_058787155.1 Sphingobium sp. FW305-3-2-15-F-TSA7
CTGCGAGATATCCAGCGTGATCGTCCCGCTGTCGTTCACGCGCGGCACCACTTTCAGGATCACACCCGTATCCCGCAGCTCGATCGTGTTCACGATCGGCGCTCCAGGCGCGGAGACGCTCTGCGCCTGCTGGATGACGATCGGCACCTGATCGCCCACCTGCAGCATCGCCGTCTGGTTGTTGAGCACCAGCAGCTTGGGCGCGGAAAGCACGCGGACATTGGTCTTGGATTGCAGCGTGTTGAGCACGCCCTGCGCGCTGTTGCCGATCACCGACAGCGAAAATCCGGGAAACACGCTGGCCGGCGTGCCGCCGGTCGTGCTGCTGTTCGAAAAGGTCGTGTCACCGCTGATCGCGCGGAAATTGACGCCGAAACGCAGATCGTTGGTCAGCGTCACTTCCGCCAGCGTCGCTTCGATCAGCACCTGGGCGACGGGCTGGTCGAGTTTTTCGATCGCTTCGCGGATGAACTCATATTCCTCGCCATCGGCATAGATCAGCAGCGAATTGTTCGATTCGCTGGGCACGATGCGCGGGCCGACGCTGGTGGTGGCGGTCGTCGCGGCGGCCGGGGCCGCGATCGGCGTCGTCGGCATGGCGCGTGCCATGGGTTCGCGTGCCTGGCCGTCGCCGCCGTCCGCTGCGGGGGGCATGGCCGGCGCCGGGGTGGGGGCCGTCGCATCTGCCTGGTCGCTGCCGCCGATGCCCAGCACCATCTGCAATGACGACGCCAGTTCGCGTGCGCGTCCGTTCTGCACCATATAGCTGTAGAGCTTGCGCTTGCCCGCCACGCCGGCGTCCAGGCGCCTGATCCACGGCTCGACGCGCGCCAGGTCGCTGCGCTCCACCGCGATCGCCAGCACCGAACGCAGCCGGGGCAGCGGAACGATGCGCACGCGCGATCCGATGATGTCGAAGGGGGGCTGGAAAATCCGCTCCAGCTCGCTGAGCAGCGTTCCCGCATCGACATTCTGCAGGCGATAGAGCTCGAACGTCATGTTCGCCATCGCATCGACGTCAAAGCGCGCGATCAGATCGTGCGCCGCCTGGCGTTCCTCGGCGCTGCCGCTGATCGCCACCTGGTTCAGCGCGGAATCGGTGCCCGCCACCACATCCTTGCCCAGGAATTGTTCGAGCAGCCGGGCGATCTCCTTGGCGCTGCCGTTCTTCACGGCAACCAGCTCGGTCGCGAAACCCGGAACCGCCGTGCCCGCGCTTGCCCCGCCGCCGCCCCGCGCCAGCGGCGCGCGCGTCTGCGCCGCTTCGCGCGGCAGCACGCGATAGGTCGATCCCTGAACCAGGACGACGGCGTTCACCGATCGCAGCGCGCTTTCCAGCATCGGCAACAACGACTCGCGCGTCACCGGCTGGCTCGTCCGCAGGGTGATATTGCCCTTCACTTCGGGATCGACGCTGTAATCGAGCTCCAGCATCGATCCCAGCACCGCATCGATCACGCGTTTCACATCGGCATCGGCAAAGGCCAGCGTATAGCCGTTCTTCACATCGTAGCGCACGGTCGCCGGCCGCGCCGCGCTGCGCGGTGCGGTGCTCCCGCCATTGGCCCCGGGCGGTGTCGGCGGGGCCCCGGGCTGGGCGAGCGCGGCCGCCGAGCCCAGCAGCATTGTGATTCCGATAGGCGCAATTCTCATATTGGCTCGCTTGATCTCACGGCCGCGATGCCGGCGGCCGATTGGCGGGAAGGGAAGGG
>NZ_JBYSZM010000078.1:0-1409 GCF_058787155.1 Sphingobium sp. FW305-3-2-15-F-TSA7
GGTGGTGTCATCTGTGGATGGCCCCTGCGCTGCAAGGGGTAAATTGAGCTGATGATTTGATCTGGCAGGGTGCGGTCATCTGTCCGGCCTACTGGTGCGGCACATGATAGCCGCTGGCCCTGATGCTGTCCGCTGGCCGGATCCCATTCAGTCCATCGAGCTCGAAGCTCCGACACCACCTCGGGTTGTCCCGGCCGTTGCGGCCGCGTTCAGATCGTCATCATCACTTCCATTGGCACCCTTACAGTTCGACGCGGCCGCGCATGTGCGCCGCGATTGTTCTCAGACGACGGTGGCCGGACGATAGGTTCCGCCGCGCGCCAGCACGGCCCAGACGATCCGGGCGGTCTTGTTGGCCATGGCGACAGTAACGAGCCGGGCAGGTTTGCGCTCGAGCAGGCAGCGCACCCAGTTGGCAGCAGCGGTGTCGGCCGTTCTCGCCCGCCGCACCACCGATGTCGCGCCGACCACGAGCAGCTTCCTGAGGTAGCGATCTCCCATCTTCGAGATCCTGCCCAGCTTGTCCTTGCCGCCCGAGGAGTTTTGACGTGGGGCCAGGCCCAGCGAGGCGGAGAACTCCCGCCCGGAGCGGTATGCTGCCGGATCGGTAACCGAGGCAGCCAGGGCGGTGGCGCTGATGACGCCCACGCCCGGAATAGTCGCCAGCCTCTGGCTGGCCTGATCCTGACGATGCCAGGCCAGGAGTCGTCGATCGAGCGTCTGTATCCGCAGGGCCAGGGCATGGAGCTGCTCGGCCAGGAGCATCATCGCCTCTTTCGCTAGATCCGGCAGCGCTGCGCCGTCAACCTGCCCGATCCGTTCAACCAGATCGCGACTGCCGCGCACACCTTGGGCGGCGACCAGCCCGAACTCGGCGCAATGACCGCGGATCGCGTTGATCAGCATGGTGCGCTGGCGCACCAGCAGTTCGCGCGACCGGTGCAGGACCAGCACCGCCTGCCGCTCCGCGCCCTTGGCCGCCACGAAGCGCATGGACGGTCGGCGCACCGCCTCGCAGATCGCTTCGGCATCGGCAGCGTCGTTCTTCTGGCGCCGCAGATAGGCCTTCACATAGGCCGGCGGCATCAGGCGAACCTCGTGCCCCAAGGCGGAAATCTCGCGCGCCCAGTGGTGCGCGGTGGCGCAGGCCTCCATCCCGATCAGGCAGGCCGGGACCTTCGCCAGGGTGTCGAGCAGCGCGCCGCGCCGTACCTTCTTGCGCCAAACGACAGTGCCGTCGGCAGCAACGGCGTGAAGCTGGAAAACAGACTTGGCCAAGTCGAGGCCGATCGTGGTAATCTCCATGGTGGATGGTCCTTTGCGAGGGTTGCTTCGACAACAGCCCACAATACGACTCACCATCGTCGGACACAGGGGCCATCCACCGCATCAGTCCTGTGCGAACCGCT
>NZ_JBYSZM010000079.1:0-1194 GCF_058787155.1 Sphingobium sp. FW305-3-2-15-F-TSA7
CGCTCGCAATTGTCTGTTGAAGATAGCGTATGACAGGGATGTTCCGCATTGTCGGGATGCCCGGAGCTGGGTGGCCACCCAGCTCCGGGCGCGGACAGTCGGGCCGTCTCGCAATGGGGCTTTCGCCCGCCGTCATCGTGGTCGGCTGTCCGCTTCCCTTAGACGCTTGATGAGTTGCCAGGGCCCCTCGTTAGACGCCCGTAGACAATCGCAAGCCGCTGCAAGGATAGCCGATCATGACCGATCTGACCATCGATGCACCCACCCGCTTTGTCGGCTGCGACGTCGGCAAAGCCAACATCACCGTCTTCGACAGCGCCACCGATGCGGTCGTCGATATCTCCAATACGCCAAAGGCGCTCTCCGCCTTTGCCACCACGCTCGATCCGGGATGCCTGGTGATCTGCGAGGCGACCGGTGGCTATGAAGCAGTGCTTCTCGATGCCGTCATCCGGGCCGGCCATGCCATCCACCGCGCCGATGCCCGCAAGGTCAAAGCGTTCATCCGCTCCTTCGGGACCCTGGCCAAGACCGATGCGATCGATGCCCGCGCGCTTGCCCGCTACGGCCAGGAGCGACACGATCGCCTGATCCGCTGGCAACCCCGCGAGAAGGATCGCGAAACCCTCCATACCCTCGTCTCCACCCGTGGAGATCTGGTCCAGGCACGTGTCGCCTGCTCCAATCGCCTGGGGGCACCCTGTGCCGCTCCCGTCGCCGATGAACTGCGCATCCTGCTCGATAGCCATAAGCAGGCCATCGCCAGCATCGAAGCCAAGATCGACACGCTCATCCGCTCGTCAAACTCGCTCGCCACCGCCGCGCGCACCCTGCAGACCATCCAGGGCTTCGGCGCCACCTCAGTCGCCGCACTCATCGCCTTCATGCCCGAACTCGGCACTCTCGATCGCAAACAGACCGCAAGCCTCGCCGGTCTCGCACCTCATCCCAGGAAAAGCGGCATCTTCGACGGATATCGCCGCACAAAAGGCGGCAGGCCCGAGATCAAGCGCATCCTCTTCATGGCCGCTCTCTCAGCCGTCCGCCACAATCCAACCCTCAAGGCCTTCTATCACCGCCTCATATCCAACGGCAAAAAACCCATCGTCGCCCTCGTCGCAACCATGCGCAAACTCATCATCATCGCTAACGCTAAGCTTCGTGATCAGCTCGCCAGCATCTGAGTTGATGACG
>NZ_JBYSZM010000080.1:0-905 GCF_058787155.1 Sphingobium sp. FW305-3-2-15-F-TSA7
TCGGTCGACGACGGCAAGTCGACGCTGATCGGGCGGCTGCTCTACGACAGCAAGATGATCTTCGAGGATCAGCTGGCAGCACTCGAGGCGGACAGCAAGCGTGTCGGCACCCAGGGCCAGGAGATCGATTTCGCGCTGCTCGTCGACGGCCTTGCCGCCGAGCGCGAACAGGGCATCACCATCGATGTCGCCTATCGCTTCTTCTCGACCGAGAAGCGCAAGTTCATCGTCGCCGACACGCCGGGGCACGAGCAGTACACCCGCAACATGGTGACGGGCGCCTCGACCGCCGATCTGGCGGTGATCCTGATCGACGCGCGCAAGGGCGTGCTGACCCAGACGCGGCGCCACTCCTACCTCGCGCATCTGATCGGCATCCGCCACATCGTGCTGGCGGTGAACAAGATGGATCTGGTCGGTTACGACCGGTTGCGCTTCGATGCGATCGTCGAGGATTATCGCTGCTTCGCCAAGAGCATCGGCATCGAGAGCTTCACGGCGCTGCCGATCTCGGGCTTCAAGGGCGACAACATCACCGCGCTGTCGGACAACACCCCCTGGTACACGGGCCCCACCTTGATGGGCCATCTCGAGACGGTGGAGGTCGACGCCACCGCCGACCAGGCGCAGCCGTTCCGCATGCCGGTGCAATGGGTCAACCGCCCCAATCTCGATTTCCGGGGCTTTTCCGGGCTGATCGCGGCGGGCACCGTCCGTCCGGGTGACGCGGTGCGCATCATCCCCTCGGGCAAGACCTCGCGGATCGCGCGGATCGTCACGCTTGACGGTGATCTCGATGAGGCCGTCGCCGGCCAGTCGGTGACCTTGACCCTGACCGACGAGGTCGATTGCTCGCGCGGCGACGTCATCGCCGTCGCCGACGCGCCGCCCCAGGCGGCCGACCA
>NZ_JBYSZM010000081.1:0-856 GCF_058787155.1 Sphingobium sp. FW305-3-2-15-F-TSA7
TCTAGGTGGTGGTGACATTTTAGGGATTCACGGGGTGCAGGATTTCTGATTCAACGCTGGCTTTTGGAGGCTGGTGTGGAAGGCGAGGTGCTTCGGGACGATCAATGGGATCGCCTGCGCGAGTTCGTGCCAGGCGGGCGTAAGGGCAAGCGCGGTCCGCGCAGCGATGGGCGGTTGTTTCTCGATGCGCTACTGTGGCTTGCGCGCTCGGGTGGGCGTTGGCGCGATCTGCCAGAGCGGTTCGGCTCCTATCAGACTGCCAAGCGCCGTTACTATCGCTGGGTCGAGCAAGGCGTGATCGACCGGATTTTCGAGGCGGTTTCGGACGATCCCGACATCGAATGGTTGGCGATTGACGCGACCGTGATCCGCGCCCAGGCCCAGGCCGCTGGAGCGCGGGTCAAAAGGGGGGCGCTCAAGCCCAGGCTCTTGGACGATCGCGCGGCGGGTTCGGTACCAAGATCCACGCCGTAGTCGATGCGCTGGGCCTGCCGATCCGCTTCATCCTCGGTCCGGCCAACAAAACGACATGGCACCCGCCTGCCACCTGATCCGAGGTATCCCTGCGGACAAGGTTCTGGCCGATCGCGCCTACGATGCCGACAGCCTGCACAACCTCATCTACGAACAAGGCGGTGAACCGGTCATTCCGCCCCGCCGCATCGCACATACCAGCACCGTTATGATCGCATCGCCTACAAACAGCGCTGGGGCATCGAGGGCTTCTTCGCCAAGCTCAAGCAATGGCGACGCATCGCTACACGATACGACAAGCTCGCCCAACACTTCCTCGGATTCATCAAACTCGCCAGCATCATGCTATGGCTCAAATGATTAAATCGTCACCACAGCCTAG
>NZ_JBYSZM010000082.1:0-561 GCF_058787155.1 Sphingobium sp. FW305-3-2-15-F-TSA7
GCCGAGGACCAACTGCGCCATCAGCCTCGGCTCCGCTCGGCTTAGTCCCTCGACTTCGCTCGGGATGAACGGGTTTTGGGGCCCGATCACCTCGCCGCCGCCTCTTCAGAGTGCCGCTGAAGTACGGCCATCGCGCTATCGCGACGCTTCTGGCCTACGGCTCGGGTTCGATGATTCCATCGAACTACAAATCGCTTATTGCTCGGTCAGAAGCCTCAACAAGGCCTGCGCGGCTCCGCTCAGAAAGCCGCCTTTCCTTCGGATGGCGTTGACCGGATTGAACGCATCGAGATCGCCCACGGCAATCATGGCCAGGCTCCCGGTCTTGAGCTCTTCGAGGATGCCGCTCTCCGGGACCAGGATGATTCCGAAGCCCGCTTCGGCCAGGCGTTTCTGCGCGGTGAGACTGTCGAATTACGGTGACAGTGCACTAAATTGACAGGAGGTGCCGGGCGTTGAAGGATGCGACATGGCCCGCCTCTCTCGAGTCGTCGTTCCGGGACTCCCCCACCACGTCACCCAGCGTGGCAATGGGCGCGCACAGACCTTCTTCGACAATGC